>JAFGTR010000188.1 GCA_016934055.1 Bacteroidales bacterium
AACATTAGCATAAAACTATTGTTTTTATTTTTTATTTAGGCTTACTAGCAGTGAGTTTTTGTTCCGTGAGGTTAATATGTTGATATTTAGATAAATAAGAAAAAGAATTTGTGACTTATTTTGCCAGATTACTACAGTTTATTCAAAGCTTCGCCATCCAACTCACAGTTGAACCATGAACTGAACCAGCACTAAAATTACCTAAAAATCCATTTTGTCAAAAGGATTCTCTATATTATTTATCCCCTTATGGGTGACGTGCTCGTAAATTGTTGTCGTTTTTATGCTTGCATGCCCAAGCAAGTCCTTAATGTACCGTGTGTCAACCCCTTGCTCAAGTAAATGCG
Organism: Bacteroidales bacterium; assembly: GCA_016934055.1. Lineage (GTDB taxonomy): Bacteria > Bacteroidota > Bacteroidia > Bacteroidales > UBA10428 > UBA5072. The sequence goes on from JAFGTR010000188.1 coordinate 348, forward strand.
TGGCATAACTGTGCCTGAGCATGTGCGGCGTGACATGCTTTTCTATTCCTGCCCTTTTGCCTGCTGTCTGCACAATCTTAGCTATACTTGCAGTTGAATATTGTACATGCTCTCCTTCAAATAAGTATTCCTGCGGTTTATAAAGCTCTAAATATTTATCCAGGCAATCAAGCGTCCTTTTTGCCAGCTGAACATACCTGTCTTTTTTACCTTTCCCGCTCCTGACGATAATCCTCATGTTTTCACGGTCAATATCAGCCAGCTTTGTTTGTATTAATTCACCACGCCGCATCCCGGTTGAGTACAAAATAACAATGATTAATTTATGCTTCTGATTTTTCGTTGTTTCAATCATATCATGTACTTCCCGAAGCGATAAAACCTCCGGCAGCTTTTTCTCCATCCTTGGCCTGTCTATCTCAATGAAACGCCTTGGGCCACCAAGCACCTTCTCATAATAAAACTTTATGGCATTTACCGCCAGATTCTGGGTCGATGGTGAAACCATGCGCTCCTGCACCAAATATCTGATGAATTCCTGTATCTCCTTTGTGCCTATATCTTCAAGAGCTACCTTGCGATGATAATTAATGAATTCTTCAAATATTGAACAGTATTGCTCAATGGTTCTCTGACTGTATCGCATGTTTTGCAGTTTCTCTAACATTTCGGCAGGGCATGAACGGTATCCGGGACTGTTCTTGTCATAATTGCGCTTAAAGGCCCTTTTTAATACCGGCACATTGTCAACCAACAATTCAAGCTTTTTATCACGGCAGAATTCAATGAAGGCCCTGAATTGATTTTCACCATATGCAAAGGTCCACCATTTGTTTACCGGATCCCATTTATGGAATGGCATGGTTTTTAAAAATGCAATAATTTCAGGGTTTCGCCCGGCTATCACCCTCACTCGTTTCTCTGAAACAACAACAGTAACCTTATTGCGCATCTGATGTTCAGTTTCGTATTGCTCAATTTCATAAGGCAGCTTCGGCCACTGCAGAAGACCGCTTCCGAAACGCTTTGTTATCGCTTCTGTTACAGCTTCTGTTTCCTTTATCTTCCAATAACCCGATGAATAATAATTCCTGCTCATCTCAAGTTTTGACAGAAATGACCTCGCCCTTAAATCATTTACTTTAATCTTTAAGTAAATATACCCTTCATGTTTCCATATTAACACATCATCTTTGGGTTTTTGCTCAGTTGCAGGTAATCCGGCCAGCGCCCGGCTTTCTTCATCATTGAATTCAAGATGCTGAAAAATATTGCTTAAGGCATCTACCGAATCTTTATCAAAGGGTAAATGCCAGGCCCGCATGGTCTGGCTCCAGCGACGATCTTTCAGAAGCTTCACCCTTTCACCGGCCTCAGCATCATAAGGAAATCTTATTTTTAAACGGATCTCCTCACGGTGCTTAACCATGTTAAGGTTTACAACGAGATTAAGTTTTGAATTGCACATATCTGCCTAAATTGGATGTTTTTGTATATGTTAGTATAAAACTTCTTTCTAACTATCAGTTTTTCAATTTAGTATTTGTTTGTAAGCAATTACAAACCCGTTATAAATGACTACAAACGCGTTATAAACGACTACAAACGATAAATCATCATTTTTTGTTAATTCTTTCCTGCTGCCTTGCAATTTATATTAACCTGTTATTACACCTCTTACCGGACCTCTCTTTAAGCCGGTAAAACAGCAAGTTTTCAATACTATGTTAATCTCTACAATGACCCTGCGTTAAATGTATCCCCCTGGTTCGGATCGCCGGTGCGGAAGCCTTTGGTGAACCAGCGCACCCGCTGCTCCGATGTGCCATGGGTGAAGGCATCGGGGACCACATAACCCTGTGACTGCATCTGTATCCTGTCGTCGCCAACTGAAGCCGCAGCATTCATGGCTTCTTCAATGTCACCTTCCTCAAGTATATTCTTCATCTTCTGTGCATGATGAGCCCATACGCCTGCCAGGAAATCGGCCTGTAACTCAAGTCTTACATTGTACTGGTTGTATTCGGCTTCACTTAACTTTCCCCTTAGGTTCTGCATCTGGTCAAGGATACCCAGCTGTTTTTGCACATGATGGCCTATCTCGTGGGCAATGATATAGGCCACGGCAAAATCTCCACGGGCCCCGAGCCGCTGCTGAAGCTGTTCGAGAAAGTCAAGGTCTATATATACTTTTTCATCTCCTGGGCAATAAAATGGTCCTGTTGCCGCTGATGAATAACCACAGGCCGACTGAATAGCCTGGCTGTATAACACAAGTCTGGGCTCACGGTAAGTTATTCCCGACTGTGTAAACAGTGTATTCCATACATCTTCCGTGTCTTTCAGCACAACAGATACAAACTGGGTCATTTCATCATCGGCTACTGTTGTGGCCTCTTCGGTGGCATAACCCTGTCCGGATGACTGGAGGTTGTTGAGCACCTGCAACGGATTTCCACCCAGCAACAGCACAATAAGGGCAATAATTATTGTTCCCACAGTGCCTCCTGCAACCATCTGTTTCCCACTTACGCTTCTGCGGTCTTCAACATTTCCGCTTTGCTCACGCCCTTTCCAACGCATAATTTCCTGTATAATGCAATAATCTGATTCTATTTTCCTGCATCCAGTTCTTCCTGGTATTTTTTCAGTTCGGCCCATTTGCTCTCAACCATCAGCAAGGCCTGTTTTGGCCATGTGCCGGGCTCGTGAATATTGTATTGGGATCCGCCGACTTCCAGCAGTATTTCCTTGATCTTATCAGGGTCGGCCTGTGATAACTTCAGCCAGGTATCAATACCGCGCTCTTTGAGAATTGATTCTATCTTTGCACCAATCCCTTCAACCAGCTTCAGGTCATCCTGAACGACTTTTTTGCCTAATGCATCAGCCGCAGCTTTTGCGTCAAAGGTGCCTTCGGTTTTAGCTTTAATCTCGTCAAGCAGTGCCTGCTTTTCACGCTGACAGGCATCAAGTTTTGCTTTTAACTGTGCTATTTCATCTTTTAACCGGGCTATTTCATCTTCCAGTATTGTACATTTTTTCTTATGTTGGTTTCTTCTGATCAGTAAACCAATCAAAAAACCAAGCAATGCGGCAATAATTAATACAACCAGTATAAATACCAGGTCGGAGGCAAATCGTTCACTCATGATATTATGTTTTTATTGGATTAGTATTTCTGTTCTGCGGTTTTTGGCACGGCCTTCAGACGTGCTGTTGTCAGCTGCCGGCTTGCTGTCGCTTTCCGAAGCGGTCTCAACAGCATCGGCTGCAATACCGGCTTCAGTGAGCTTTTGTTTGATGAAACCGGCACGCATGGCGCTGACCTTTTCTTTGGCCCAGTCAGGACCAATAGCATCGGAATGACCGGTTACCTTTACCTCCCTGTCGGCGTTGGCATCGAGGTATTGCTTTATCAGTTCAAAATGAGCCGTGTTTTCTGCCGTTATATCACAGTTGCTCTGGTTGAAGTCGAAATACAGGATGTGGAGCGGGGGAACAGGGATCTCCGGTTGGGCAGGTTCAGCCTGAAGCGTATCGGCTGTTGTAGCGGGGACTGCCTGAAGCGCTTCGTCTGTTACAACGGTGGCTTCAGCGGTGGTTGTCTCAGTATCGCTGACAGCCTCTGATACACGGCAGTCATTTCTGATTTTGCAGACGTAAACATAGGATGATCCTGCTATCCAAATTAATAGCAGCAGCAACAATAAGGTGATAGCGGTTCTCATTATTTTTTCTTTTTTAATAAATGTATAAAAAAAAACTGATTTAGCAATTTCTTTTTCAGAAAAGTTGACTATTTGCCCGTTAGGGTATAGGAGTTTTTAATTTTGTTTTATTACCATAATGCCGCCCCTCCGGGGCTGGTGATACGCATGCCAATGTTTCTACCATAATGTCGCCCCTCCGGGGCTGGTGTTGCGCATGCCAATGTTTCTACCATAATGCCGCCCCTCCGGGGCTTTTGTGTTGACTGCCAGTAAATTCTTATCTGATAATCAAGTGATTCCAATATTCAGGCCTTATCGGTTATCTGAATCAACCCTTATGCCTGCTGATAAAAATTGCCAATATCTCACCAATTATTACTATATTGTAATTATAAAATTTGCTTAGATTGGCAGGTTTGAATCAATGTTCAACGCTTATAATTATCTGTTATGAAAAAGAAATGTGTTTTTGTTTTGCTGTTTGGCTTTGTAGTATCATTCATACAGTTATCAGTTCTGACAGCTCAGGATATACAAACGCTGCTTGGTGATGATATCCATATTGTGGTTGACCGGGATGGATCGGGCGATTTTTTAACCATCCAGGAAGCCATTAATGCCATTCCTGATGATAACCCCGAACGCAAGGTTATCTTTGTGAAGAACGGCACCTATTATGAGAAAGTGTATGTCCCCGTGACAAAGAAAAACATAACCATGATCGGTGAAGATATGGACAGCACGGTGCTGGTTTATGATGACAGTCCTGCCAAAGGTGATACTTTCTGGACCATGAACACTGCCACCATACGTGTTGATGCCGATGATTTCCAGGCCATGAACATGACGATTTCCAATTCGGCAGGCAATACAGGCCAGGCTCTGGCACTTTATGGTAACGGCGACCGTCAGGTGTATACGCATTGCCGCATCACAGGATACCAGGATACATATTATATCACTGCCAGGGTAAGAAATTATTTCAAGGATTGTTTTATTGAAGGGGCAACAGACTATATTTTCGGCTTCGGAGTCGCTGTATTCGACAGTTGCCAGATTCATTCACTCCCGGGTGGTTATATTACCGCAGCTTCTACTCCGGTGGACTATAAATTCGGATTTGTTTTCAGGGATTGCAGCCTTACCACATCGCCCGGTGGCACAGGTGTTTCATTAGGACGTCTCTGGTTTGATTATGCACGGACAGTTTTTATGAAATGCTGGGAGACGAATGGCATCATCCCCGGTGGATGGTCACCCTGGAGCGGCCGTGAAGCTACATGTTACTATCGTGAATACCAGTGTTTTGGCCCGGGTTCTGATACCACAAAACGGGTTCCCTATGGCAAACAGCTTACCGACCAGGAAGCGGAGAAATATGTCCTGGATACCATCTTTGCCCTTTCTAATTTTCCCATCGATGAGGTTCATGATACAGCTGAAATATTCGTTCCTTACAGAAGGTTTGCATCAAATCCTGCCGTGCCCGACCCGGGATTATTCTTTAAAGCCGGAAAGGATACTTTCCCGGGTTATCCTTCTGCTGACTGGAAAATTGATGTCGAACAGGATTCTCTTTACCGGCTCATTAAAGAAAATACCGTGAGGGTGATGGATTCTGTCAATGGCATTGTAACAGTGCAGGGCCTTCTCTGTAAAAATGAACCTATCCCCGGCTTTGACCTTGAAAAAACCCTGTATGGCATAGAACTGGGCGAAGAGGATACTGTGCCCCCGGTTATGTCGGCTATTACGCCAGACGGACTTGTATTTGTAAGCTATCCCAGGTCTGTCCCCGGTTATACTACGGTAACGGTAACTTCTAAAAACAAACAAACCCAATCGAAATTCCTTGTTTATAACTCGGTTGATTCCGCCTTCTGGAATGCAAACCTGCAATTCATCACATACAATGCCGGAAAAGATACCATACAAATACAACCCGGAGTTTATGAATATGATGTAGCACTGCCGGGCGGAACAACCTCGGCACCTGCACTGAGTCCGCGAATTATCGTTGCCGGCGCAACCTATAAGGTCACACAGCCGTCAGAACTCCCCGGTACGGCAACCATAGTGGTAATAGCTATTGATACAGCCACAAAGAACACATACCTTATTCATTATACAGTAATGAGCGGCATTGATGATGGTGAAATATTGCCGGAAGCAGCTGTTGTACAAAATCCTTTCGGAGACCGGATAAGGATAAGAATAACCATGGGAAGGCCATCTCCGGTAACCTTTGAACTTTTTGATATCAGCGGCCGGCTTGTATTGTCGGAGCAATATGCTCATGTTCAGGCGGGGCATGAAACACTTTCCATGGATGCGGGTGATTTACCCAAAGGGTTATACACATACCGTGTTTTGATAGACGGACATGCTGTAACGGGTAAGCTGATGAGGGACTGAGAGAGGGGGAGGCAGAAAGTAAACGGTAAACGGTGAACGGTGAACGGTAGTGTGGGTTTGGGGTGTGAGAGAGGGTGCTGGTTGACTGTTGTCGGTTATGAGTTGTGATTGTTGTGATAGTTATGGTTGTAAGTTGTGGTAGTTGTAAGTTGTAATTGTTTTAAGAAGGCCGGCAGGTGCGCTGTCCACCGCCAGCGAACCCCTCCCGATGAAATCGGGAGGGATTGGGGAGTGGACTATTAAAAAAAAGATATCATTTCACAGCCCGGTTTCATTTATGGTTATCCCGGCTTATAAAATTTTAATTCTTCCATGATCATGCTTTCTGATTCTCACAGGACATCTTTTGCTATATTTGCAGCCTGAATTAATTCATTTTTATATGAAAAACACTGTTAGAGAATGGTATTACCGGATTGATTCAAAATTGGGATTGCTTGGTGCCCTGGCCGGCGTTATTGCAGCATCATTCATGCACAAGCAGGATGATACACCGTCAGAGAAAGCCGGAAAAACAGCTGTATACGGCGGGACGGGCTTTTTACTGGGCCATTGGATTGAGGAAAAATTTCTGAAGAAAGGATGAGCGGGGATGAAGTATGGCCTTATTTCATTTTTTGCATTTCTTTTTTCCTGCAGTATATATGCTCAAAGCCTTGAAGTATCAGACATCTATTCGAATCTGCCCCTGATCGTCATCAATACAAACGGACAAACCATTGTTGATGAGCCCAAGATAAAAGCTGACATTAAGATTATATACAAGGGGGTATCCGCATTAAATCATTATGCTGATTCCGGTAATATCTATGACGGGCTTTGCGGCATTGAATACCGTGGCACATATTCGCAAACACTGCCACAGAAGCCATTCGGTTTTGAAACACGTGATTCACTGGGCAATAACAACAATGTGTCTTTGCTGGATATGCCGGCCGAAAACGACTGGATATTACTGGCTAACTACAACGACAAAGTTTTTATGCGCAATACCCTGGCCTTTCACCTTTTTGAGAAAATGGGACATTATGCGCCGCGGACGAGAATATGCGAGGTTATTGTTAATGATACCTATGAAGGCATTTATATCTTTACTGAAAAAATTAAGCGCGACAAAAACAGGGTTGACATTGCCAGACTCGATGAAGACGATAATGCCGGCGACAGCCTCACAGGCGGTTATATCTTCAAAACCGATTATTACCATGAAACTGACAGTTGGCTTAGCGCTTACTCTCCCATCGACCACCCCGGCAGCCGCGTTTATTTTGTATATGAGTACCCTGAACCTGACCTTATAGATTCTTTCCAGATGAATTACATTCAGGAGTTCGTTAATACATGCGAAACCATCCTGTACGGTGATAACTTCAAAGATCCTCAGCTGGGTTACAGGGCCTATATTGACACAAAGTCATTTATCGATTATTTTATCATCGGTGAATTATCGCGTAACATTGATGCCTATAAAAAAAGTGCTTTGTTTCATAAAGACAGAGATGACAACGGCGGCCTGCTAAAACGGGGGCCGGTATGGGATTTCGACTGGGCATGGAAGAATATGAATAACAATTGTGATATTTTTGCCGCAACAAATGGCAGTGGCTGGGCTTACCAGGTGAATACATGTGATAACTGGCCGGTTGCTCCTGCCTGGATTATCAGACTGTTGCAGGATAAAGCATTCGAGGACGAATTATATACTCGTTATACAATGTTGCGCAATACGATTCTCAGTGAGGATTACCTCGAACATTATATTGATTCGGTTGCCCTGCTCGTAAATGATGCACAGGCCCGGCATTATAAACGATGGCCCATTCTTGGTTTCAATGTTGGTACACCTGAAGTGGATTACCAGCCTTCATCATACGAAGGTGAAATATTTAAGTTCAAGAGCTGGATTGCCACCCGGTTATCGTGGCTTGATGCCAACATGCCCGGTGAGCTGATTGTAAGCAATACTCCGGGTTTAAATGACGATCAGTTTATCTTCAGGCTTTTCCCCAACCCGGTCCGTGACTTTCTTTTTATTGAATCGGACCAGCCTATACTAAAGGTAGAGATTCTTAACACGGCGGGTATGATTATGAGGTCATTGATGATAGAAGGCTGCTATTCATCAGCCCTTGATGTGAATGGTCTGAATCCGGGTATCTATGTTGTCAGGACCACATTTGAGAATAATGCCATTGTGGTAAGAAGGATTGTGGTGGAGTAAACAATGACGATAAATAAACAGCAGTGAGGTTTATCTACCCCCTGCATCCCCGACAACGGGGGATATTCTATCATTCCATCCTTAGCTATAAATAGCATAAGTATTGTCCTGAATAAAAAAAAGCGAATAATTCTGACTCCTGGCATAAGGATAGCATGTGCACTGTCCCCCGCTGGCGGCATAGCC
>JAFGTR010000051.1 GCA_016934055.1 Bacteroidales bacterium
GGAAAGGCATCCGACACTTCAACAGGAACGGTTTATATGAATGCAGCCTCGTGGAATTTTAACGCACCCGATACGCCACCGTCGCAATTTAAACTGTCCATTCTGCCCATGCCGTCTATTGCACAGGAATCAAAAAACAAAGGCATCTTGTATGACTTTGGAAAAGAAACCATTGGTTTTGTGAGATTTCACGGTCTGAAGGGCAATGGCACATTAAATATCTACTATGGCGAATCACCGGAAGAAGCATTATCGGTTGATCATTGTGAAACATTAGACCGCCTGCCTGTTGAAAATGATACTGCCGTTGATTTTACAATTCCCGGTTCAAAAGCATTCCGTTACGTTTATGTGGAAACAGATCATGCACTGGCATACGATTCGGTTTCAATGCTGTACGAGTATCTGCCGCTTGAATATAAAGGCAGCTTCCGATGCAATGATAAGCAGATTAACAAAATCTGGGATGTATCGGCTTACACGTTGCACCTAACGGCCCGTGAATTTTTTCTTGACGGGATAAAGCGTGATCGCTGGATGTGGAGCGGTGACGCCTATCAGAGCTACCTGATGAACTATTACCTGTTCTTCGACGCGCCTTTGGTCAGACGCACCACTTTTGCCCTGCGTGGAAAAAATCCTGTGACGAGCCATATCAATACCATCATGGATTATACATTTTACTGGTTCCTGGGGATTTATGATTACTATCAGTATACCGGTGATAAACAATTTATCAGACAGTTATATCCCAGGATGAAGAGCCTGATGAATTTTTGCCTTTCACGCAGAAATGAAAATGGTATGATGCAGGGATTGGCCGGTGATTGGGTATTTATCGACTGGGCCGATTTTAAAATGAGCAAAGCCGGGGAGGTTAGTTTCGAACAGTTGCTTTTCTGCCGTAGCCTTGAAACTATGGCGCTGTGTGCAGGGATTATGAATGATACGAAAAATGAAAAGGACTATACAGAACTGGCAGCCGGTTTGAAAACAAAACTTTTTAGCGCGTTCTGGTCAGAAACACAGCATGCATTCATCCATAACCGTGAAAACGGTGTGGTGAGTACTCAGGTAACCCCCTTTACCAACATGTTTGCTGTATTGTTCAGTTACCTCGATCAGGAACAAACAAGGGCAGTGAAAGAAAACGTACTGCTCAACCCCGATGCTCTGAAAATTACAACCCCTTATATGCGGTTTTACGAACTGGAGGCTCTGTGTATGTTGGGCGAGGAAAAGCATGTGCTGGACGAAATCCGTGATTACTGGGGGGGTATGCTTGACCTGGGCGCTACCTCTTTCTGGGAAAAATACAACCCGGAAGAAAAGTATCCCGATCTGCTGGCCATGTATGGCCGTCCTTTTGGTAAAAGTCTCTGCCATGCCTGGGGAGCAAGCCCTGTTTATTTGCTGGGGAAATATTTTCTCGGGATTAAACCGGTCGGGCCGGGATATCAGTCTTATATCGCAGAGCCCTGTCTGGGCGATTTGCAGTGGATTGAAGGTGATGTGCCAACACCTGATGGTACGATACATTTATATTGCTCGACGAAAGAGATCAGAATAAAATCAAACACCGGAACAGGCATTCTGCGTTTTAAAAGCCAGTCAAAACCGGTTTGTAAAACAGCAGACATAAAAAAAATTACGCGTAATCAATATGAAATTTCCATCACCCAAGGTCAGGAAGCAACAGTGCAATACAAGAGTGTAAAATAATACCGGAACATGAAGATTAAATAACGTGCTGAAGACATAGAAGTATAAATGAATATCCGCATTGTTTTTGCATCAGCATAGTTTTCTTTTTGCTTTCGATTTCTTTTGTATATTTATGATTATTTTTAATTTTAATTCAGTTTTATAACCGGAAAATGACAAAAGAAAACCCTCTTAAAATTTTGGAATTACAACTTCAGGCAGAAAAAATCAGGGAAAAAGTGGTTGATATGATCTTTTCGTCAAAATCAGGTCACATTGGAGGTTCTCTTTCTTCGGTGGACATCAATACTGCATTATATTTTCATATCATGAATATTGATCCTGAAAACGCCATGAAAGAAGACAGGGACCGGTTTATTCTGAGCAAGGGGCATAGTGTTGAAGCTTTGTATGCGGTGCTGGCGGCCAGGGGATTTATCCGGGATAGCCTCCTGGAAACCTATGGACAATTTAACTCAGTTCTTGAAGGTCATCCCACGAAAAATGTACCAGGCGTGGAACACAACAGCGGCGCATTGGGGCATGGACTGTCTGTTGGAGTGGGCATGGCGATTGCTGCCAAAATGGATAACAGGTCATACCGTACTTATGTATTGATGGGTGACGGAGAGCAGGGTGAAGGATCTGTTTATGAAGCGGCCATGTCAGCAAGTCATTATAAACTGGATAACCTTATTGCCATTATCGATCGGAACGAATTGCAGATCAGCGGCAATACCGAAGAAGTGATGATGCTGGAACCCATCCGCGAACGTTGGGAAGCATTCGGATGGGAGGTATATGATGTTGATGGTAATAATATCGGGACCCTGGTTGATAACTTTGCCAGTCTTGATTTTAGCAATAAAAAGCCAAAATTGATCATTGCACACACCATAAAGGGATGTGGAATATCTTTTATGGAAAGTCTGGCAAGTTGGCATCATGGTGTGGTTAATGAAAAGCAATATGAAGAGGCAATCAGTGAAATAAATGAGAGAATTAAGAACCTGCGTGCAAAAATTACTGAATATGAAAAACGATAATACAATTCCATGCAGAAAAACATTTACTGACACGCTGCTTGAACTTGCAGGACAAGACAGGGATATTATTGCAGTGACGACCGATGCACGTGGATCGGTTACACTGACATCTTTCGCACAAGAGCTGCCGGATCAGTTTATTGAGCTGGGAATTGCAGAGCAGAATGCTGTTGGAATAGCTGCCGGATTAGCTTCAGCAGGGAAAAAGACATTTGTTTGCGGCCCGGCCTCCTTTTATTCAGCACGTTCCCTAGAGCAGGTAAAGGTAGATGTTGCTTATTCAAAAAACCCGGTAAAGATTCTGGGCGTTAGCGGAGGAGTTAGTTACGGTGCATTGGGTTATACCCACCATAGCCTGCACGACATTGCTGTGCTGAGAACATTTCCAGGTATGCATATTGTATTACCATGTGACATTTATCAGACAAAAAAGCTTGTCCATGAACTTGTTGATTATCCCTATCCTGTATACATAAGATTGGGCCGGAATGCAGTACCCAATGTATATGACAATGAAAACACCGGGTTTCAGATCGGGAAGGCCGCTGTTTTACTGGAAGGTCATGATATTACAATTATCGGAACAGGAGAGACCGTTTATCATTGCCTGCAGGCAGGTAAACAATTGCATTCCCGGGGTATTAAAGCCCGCATAATTGATATGCATACCTTGAAACCGGTTGACAGAAATACAATTGTAAAAGCAGCACAAGAAACAAAATGCATCATAACCGTTGAAGAACACAGCATATTCGGAGGATTAGGCGGCGCAGTTGCTGAAATTACAGCTCAGGTGCATCCTGTTCCCATGTGTATCCTTGGAATTCCTGATGAATTTGTCGTTCATGGTACGCCATTGCAGGTTTTCAAATATTATGGCATTGATTCCACGGGAATTTTCGATAATGCATTGCGGCTTTTAAACAGCATTGGAATATCAAAGGAAATGACAGGAAATACATTATAAAAATAAAAAACTTGTATTGATGAAATATACATTAGCCATAGATCAGAGTACGTCGGCCACAAAAACCATGTTATTTGATGAGAATGCCCTGTTATTTGCACGAGTCTCTGTAGAACATAAACAGTTTTATCCTCAACCCGGATGGGTTGAACACGATCCGGTGGAAATACTGTCCAATACCTATAATTCTATTGAAACACTATTGCAAAGAAGCAACATTTCAAAATCTGACATTGCATCGGTTGCCATAACCAATCAGAGAGAAACCATTGTGGTGTGGGATAAGCGTACCGGCCATCCCGTTTATAACGCAATTGTATGGCAGTGCAACCGGGGTTCAGAAATTTGCGATTATTTAATCACGCAAGGTTACGAACCACAGGTTCAAAAGAAAACCGGTCTGATCATCAATCCCTATTTCTCTGCAAGCGGCGTTAAATGGATCCTTGATAATGTTAAAGGTGCAAGAGACAATGCCCGTAATGGTCATTTGCTCCTGGGAACAATGGATACCTGGCTTATATGGAATTTCACCTCCGGGAAAGTGCATGCAACAGATTATACGAATGCCTGCAGGACTTTATTGTTTAATATCCATACCCTCAGGTGGGACAGTGAATTATTGGACATATTTACAGTTCCATCCTCGATGATGCCAAACATACTGCCATGCGATGCCGTGTATGGAACAACAACCCTTAATGGTTTATTGCCCGAAATACCCATTGCCGGTGTTCTGGGTGATTCTCACGGAGCCCTTGTCGGACAGATGTGTTTTTCACGGGGTATGGGGAAAGCCACATACGGAACAGGTTCGTCCATAGCCGTAAATATTGGTGAAAAAGCATTGCCTCCACCTCGCGGACTGGTGACTTCAATCGGTTTTTCGGCAAAAGGGAAAGTGTTTTACGAGTTTGAAGGAAACATCCATTGCACCGGAGCTACCATTAAATGGTTGCAGGACGAATTACAGTTAATTACGTCAGCTGCCGAATCCGAATCTCTTGCAGCTTCGGTTGAAAGCACCGATGGCGTTTACCTCGTTCCTGCTTTTGCCGGATTGGGCGCCCCATGGTGGGACAACGATGCCAAAGGTCTAATTTGCGGGATGAACAGGGGAACCGGGAAAGCCCATATTGTTCGTGCGGCACTTGAATCAATTGCATATCAGATTAAAGATTTGATATCACTGATCCGGGAATCAGGGGTTGAATTGCAGGAACTGCGTGTGGATGGCGGACCGGTAAAGAATAGTTTTCTCATGCAGTTTCAGGCTGATATGCTGCAGGCCAGGATTAACAGGAGTGCTGTTGAGGAGGCTTCTGCCCTGGGATCTGTTTTAATGGGCGGATTGGCATTGAATCGCTGGTCTGACCTCAATGCAATAACATCTCTCAGAACAGAAAATGATTATATCACTTCAAAAATGCCCGATGCTCAAGCTGATGCTCTTTATTGTGAATGGAAAAAAGCAGTGAAACGTACACTATTTAAGTGAAAGTCAATACAATGAAAACAAATGCACAGGTAAAGCATACACCAAATTGAATCATCAATGACTCTGATTATCATGAATATAATTGAAAAAGCATCATATCAATTAATCATTAAAACCCAAGATTATGGCGTACAAGAAAAAACTCACATTTGGCCTTATTGTCGGCACGCGGAATATATTTAATGCGAAACTTGCCGAAGAAGCCAGGGCTGTGCTCCTGAAAAAAATGAATGAATGGGGTTATGACACTGTAATCCTCCCGTCGGAAGAAACCCCTACCGGTAATATTGAAACATACCAGGACGCAAAGAAATGTGCAGCCCTGTTCAGCAAAAACCGTGACATTATTGATGGTGTAATTGTGGTATTGCCTAATTTCGGCGACGAACTGGGCATTGTGAACACCCTTAACAGGGCGAAACTGGATGTTCCTGTATTGATACAGGCCTGCGACGACGACAATGACAAAGTAGATGTTCACAGTCGCCGTGACGCTTTTTGCGGGAAACTATCGGTTTGTAACAACCTGTACCAGTATGGTATTCCTTTTTCGGATACCACTTACCATACCTACCCGCTCGATAGTGAGCTTTTTGCTAAGGATGTGGCTAAATTTGCCGGAGTTTGCCGCGTAGTTGGCGGTATAAAAGGCGCCCGCATCGGACAAATCGGTACCCGTCCACAGGCATTCCAGACCATGCGTGCCAGCGAAAAAATATTGCAGGCAACCGGTATGACGGTTATACCTGTCGACTTATCGGAAATATTTGCGGCTGCCGGTAAAATTGACGACAATGCGAAAGCTCTGGTTGAAAAAATTGATGACATTAAAAACTATGGTAAAATTGCCGGTAATGTTATGCCTGATAAAATCAGGCGGCAGGCCAAATTCGGCTTGGCCGTTGAAAACTGGATGGCTGTCAATGAAATTGATGCTGCAGGTATACAATGCTGGGAATCGATTGAAAACAATTATGGTTGTGCAGCCTGTCTTACCATGAGCATGCTGGGAGAAAAGCTCATGCCCTGTGCCTGCGAAACCGACCTCACAGGGGTGGTTTCAATGTACACGCTTATGCTGGCTTCGGGAACGCCTTCTGCGCTTCTTGACTGGAACAATAACTTTGGCGAGGATCGAAATAAATGTGTTTGTACGCATTGCAGCAATTATCCGAAAAGTTTTTTCCGAAACGAGATTGAAATTGGCAGCTTAGACGTGCTTGGCACTGTGCTTGGCAGCGAAAACACCTTTGGCGCTGTCAAGGGCAAAGTAACCGAAGGTCCGTTGACCTTTTTCCGCATCTCAACCGACGATCCGAAAGGGTGTATCAAGTCATACCTTGGCGAAGGCCGGATAACCTCTGATCCCTATGGGATGGACGGCGGTATTGCCGTAACGGAAATACCAAACCTGCAAAAGCTTATGAAATACCTCTGTAAAAACGGATTCGAACATCATGTGAGCATGTGCCGTGGTCATGTTGCCGATACTATTGAAGATGCAATCGGGAATTATTTGGATTGGGACTTATACAGGCATGGCTGAAATCGTAATTTGTCCATGCCGAAACTTAACCCATTTACGTTATTAACCTTTAAACATACTAACCATGGTACTTGTACATAATTATTTTGTTGCTGTGATGTTTTTCATACTGTGCATGATATGCTGGGGTTCCTGGGCAAACACCCAGAAATTGGCCGCAAGAAACTGGCGCTTCGAATTATTTTACTGGGATGTTGTTTTGGGATTGTTGGTATTCTCCTTAATTGCCGCTTTTACCCTGGGAAGCCTTGGCAATGAACCTGGTGGCAGAACTTTTCTACAGGATTTAGCACAGGCTGATACCCGGAGCATGGTTTTTGGAATGCTGGGAGGTGTCATATGGAATTTAGGCAACCTCATGCTTGTTGCCGCGATAGCTGTGGCCGGCCTGGCGGTAGGATTTCCGATAGGTGGCGGGATTGCCTGGCTTGGAGGAACCATATTGGGTTATGTTATTGAAATCTCTACCCAGGGGCAAAGCAACAGCAATCCATATCTGCTGTTTATAGGGATGGCCCTGGCCATACTGGCCATCTGGTTAAGCATGGTTTCCTATAAACGACTCGCTGCACATAATAAGAAAGCCAGTTTCAAAGGTATTATTCTGGCTGTACTGGCAGGTTTATTCATCGCTCCTTTTTATACAATCACCATGTATGGCATGGATCCTGCATTCGGATTAAGCGGAAC
>JAFGTR010000006.1 GCA_016934055.1 Bacteroidales bacterium
CAGACATTCCTTCTTATTTTTCATCCATAAACGGATACTTATAACTGGTCGGTGGTACGAAGTTTTCCTTTATGGCCCGCGGAGTTAACCAGCGAATCATATTAAGCACCGATCCGGCTTTGTCATTGGTGCCAGAACCTCTTGATCCGCCGAAAGGTTGTTGCCCGACCACTGCGCCGGTTGGCTTATCGTTTATATAGAAGTTACCGGCGGCATGGGTCAGCTTCTGGGATGCCAGGTTGATGGCCTGCCTGTCGGTGGCAAAAATTGCACCGGTGAGTCCGTAAATGGAAGTTTTATCACACAGTTCAAGGGCTTCTTCGTACTTACTGTCAGGATATACATACACTGTCAATATGGGGCCGAAGAATTCCTCCTCCATGGCGAAATATTCCGGATCTTCAGTCAACACAATGGTAGGCTCAATAAAGTAACCAACCGATTTATCACATTTACCGCCAGCTATGATGGTAGCTACTTTTTCTTTTTTTATTCTTTCAATCACGGCCGATAATTTGTCAAAAGCCTCTTCGTCAATCACGGCATTGATGAAGTTGGAAAAGTCTTCAGGGCCGCCCATTTTGAAAGTTGAAAGATCTGCCAGCATCAGGTCACGGATCTTAGGCCATAATGATTCAGGTATATAAGTCCGGGAGGCTGCCGAGCATTTCTGACCCTGATACTCGAACGAGCCCCTTACAAGTGCTGTTGAAACCTGTTCAGGATAAGCCGAAGGATGAACCATGACAAAGTCTTTTCCCCCGGTCTCTCCCACAATCCTTGGATAGGATTTGTACCGGAAGATGTTATTGCCAATTGTTTTCCAGATACCCTGGAATACTTCGGTTGAACCTGTATAATGGAAACCTGTAAAGTCACGATGAGAGAAAACAACATCAGAGGCAAGGGGGCCGGGAACAAAAACCTGGTTAATGACGCCTTCCGGCAGGCCGGCGTCACGGAAAAGTTCCATGATGACCCTGGCTGAAAGGATCTGGTTTTTAGATGGTTTCCATATAACAACATTGCCCAGCATAGCCGGTGCTGATGGCAGGTTTCCGGCTATGGAGGTGAAGTTGAACGGTGTTATGGCAAAAATGAATCCTTCAAGGGGGCGCCAGTCAAGGCGATTCCATATCCCTGAAGGTGAGATAGGCTGGAAATTATATATTTCAGTCATGTATTTCACGTTGAATCTCAGGAAATCGGCAAGTTCGCAAACAGCATCGATCTCTGACTGAAAGACATTTTTTGATTGCCCCAGCATGGTGGCAGCATTGATCTTGGTCCAGTAATATGGTTCACACAGCAGATCAGCCGCTTTTAAGAATACCGATGCCCGGTGTTCCCAGGGCATGGCTGCCCATTCTTCACGTGCGGCAAGTGATGCTTCAATAGCCTGCTTAACCGATTTTTCATCCCCTTCGTGGTAATATCCCAGGATATGTTTGTGATCATGGGGGGCCCGAATTTCTTTCAAATTACCGGTTTTGACATCTTTGCCACCGATAAACATGGGTATTTCAACCTGTTCAGACAAAAGTTCATTGATTGCCTTTTTTAATTTAACTCTCTCCGGCGTTCCTGGTGCATAGTTCAACACCGGTTCATTTTTGGGCAGTGGGACATGAAAGAATCCTGAAGATGTCATAGCTGTGTATTTTTGGTTAAAATTTCTGAATAAAGTTAAAACAGCGGTCTTAAGGAAAAAATGATATTTATTATGCCCTAAGATATTGGATCGTCTCGAAAGGCTTCTCAGCAGTCATCCTGAATTTAATTCAGGATATCAATGGGCTGTCTGTCAATTTACCTGAGATTCCGAAGCAAGTTCGGAATGACAGGATAACGCCTTTTGAGATGACCTTAAAACATCGACAATTGTTCGTAATCGCTCTTTGTTCATAAAACCTTTCTGACAGACAAAAAGTTTATGCCGCATGATTCCCGTTTATTCATGATATGCATTACCTTTACAGGCAATAAGTCTGCTCGACATAAAGTTGTCCTTATGAAAGGATTGAAGAAAGTGATCAGTTTCATCCGGGCATTGCCTTCGAATAAATTTTTCAGGACGCTGAAGAACAAATATGTTCTTACCCTTCTGATCTTTTTTTTATGGTTGTTGTTATTTGACCAGAACAACCTGGTTGAACGAAGAAAGCTCAACAGGGAATATGAGCAACTGTTGCAGGAGAAGGAATACTACCTGAAGAAAATTGAAGAAGACAGAAAAAGAATACAGGAATTGAAGACTGACGATGAAAACCTCGAAAAGTTTGCCCGTGAACAATACCTTATGAAAAAGGACAATGAAGATCTTTTTATCATCGTTGAGGAGGACTGACCCACGCTGTTTTTCTTTCCATTTTACGGTAAATTAACAATAACGCCTTACTGTCTGAAGCTTCGGTATAGTGCCATTGTTTCATTTGAAGCAGGCGTTGTGCAGCATCCTGTATTTTTACTTTCGGGAATGATCTCGCTGATGCATAATTTAGGAATTTCAATACCGTAAGGCCATCAAACCAGTTATAGAATCGCTTTATAAATGTTTTTGCCGAACTGCAGTTTGCGTTGATTTCGGCCAAGGCATTTACGGCGCTGATGGAAGACAGGAATTCATAAAGCAGGGGATGCAGTTTCTTTAAATGCTTTTCTGTAGCATCTTTATTCTGCTTATAGAGTTGCAGGATGCCGGAAAACAAACCCTCCATTATCTCAAACAGTTCAGGATCATAGGTCATCTGCACCTGTTGCTCATTGTCCAGGTATTTTTGCATGGTGGGACCGGTGCCGAAAGGTACACGAAGGGATGGTCTCGGAGATGGTATTACACGTGTTGTATTGATCTCATAAAAGTTACCCAGGGGAAAAATTTTATGTAAAAAATAGAAATCCTCGCCCGATTTGCGCCGGTTCATTCCTCCCTGACGGGCATATGCATCAGCTTTAACGGCATAACATGAGCCAACAGTATGAAAAGCATAGGGATATTTGGCATAACGCAAGGCCTGAACATAATATCTGAGGTGAAGCTCGTACCCTGTAATGCCCTGGTATACCTGACGGGGAAAATCATCACCGGAAACCGGATGCTCGAAATACAGGTTAAAGCCTGTGGCCTGCGGAAAAGTCTTATTGTTTCTTTCGATTTCAATGAAATAATTATTATCACAAAGGCAGTCAGCATCAAGTGATATGAGCAGGCCTTTAGGCCTTGATATACTGTTGAAACGCCATATGGCCTCATCCATACCTGTTTTACGGGCCAGTCCTACACCGGCATGTCTGGATGGCATATCAGTCGCATCAATACCATAAAACCGGAAACCATCCTCTGTGTATGAACGGCTATAGTCTTTAACAGCACGGAGCGTTGCGGTATTGATTTCGCGCATCAGACTGCCTGCATTTTCAGGCGCATTGACGACAACGATAATTTCAACGGCACCTTCAGGTCGAAGGCATTGCCGGAGTGAGTCAAGAACCGTAATTATGTTTTCTTCCCGGCAGGCGGGAATGATAACAGCAAACTGCAATGCAGGCGACGGAGGATCAGGAATATGCGTATGCAGGCCTTGTTGTTTGCTGAGATAACCATCAGCAAATGACATGGTCTTATTCTTTACCGGATGATTCTTTACTGACCCGGTTGTATTTTTCGTTCAGGCCTTTGATGACATCCCTTGTAATATCGAGTTTTTCACTGCCGTAGAATATACTGCCGCCGTTTAACCGGTTGGCAAAAACATAGGTGTAGTTATATTCGGGTTGTATTTCTTTCAGGTAATCCATTATGCTTTTCAGCACAATGTTCACTGTCACCTGTTCCTGTTCAGCCAGTTCAATCTGAAGGTCCTGCTGCAATTTCAACAGGTCTTGCTGCTGCCCGTATAGTTTTTGTTCGATCTGCTGGGCCTCGGAGCGGGTAACAAGCCCGCGCTGGGTTTTATACTGATAGTCGTTTAAATCTTTCTGATAGATCTTTTGTTTTGAGGAGAGCTGCGCTTCCGATATTTTGGCTTTCCTTTCAAATTCATCCTGGTAGTCGATATACATATCGTAATTATCCAGAACAGTGTCGATATCAATAAAAACGATTTCGCCGGCAACAGCGCTTTTGTCAGTAAGTTTCAGGTCGGATTCAGGACTTCCCGCTTTTTCCCCCGAAGTGAAAAACAAAATATATAAAACAGTTACAGCAACAATACTTGCAATACTCAAAATCAAAGGAAGCTTTTTCATGGATGATGAATTTTGTTCAGGGCACAAATATATAAGATTCTGTCAACAAAAAAAATGGATGGAGAAATCGTTGGGGAAGAGAGTGACATGTGACGATTGACAAATGACAAGTTGTGTGGGTTTATGATGTGAGGTTTTGGTGTATGGTAACTTCGAAAATCGAAAATCAATATAGAACCAAGAATAAAGACAAAAGATCAAAGATCAAAGATCAGAAACTAACAGCCTGAAAGCCTGACAGTCTAACAGTCAAACAGCCTTCAAGACTTCTTGACCAGCAGACCCGCAGACCAGCAGACCAGCAGACCAGAAGACTGGAAATTGTCTTCTCAGTCTTCTCAGTCTTCTCAGTCTCCTAAGTCTCCTAAGTCTTAAGACCATCAGACCATCAGACCAGCAGACCAGAAGACCAGCAGACCAGAAGACCAGCAGACCAGCAGACCAGAAGACTGGAAATTGTCTTCTCAGTCTTCTCAGTCTCCTAAGTCTCCTAAGTCTTAAGACCATCAGACCATCAGACCATCAGACCATCAGACCAGCAGACCAGCAGACCAGAAGACCAGCAGACCAGCAGACCAG
>JAFGTR010000189.1 GCA_016934055.1 Bacteroidales bacterium
AACGGACCGGCCACCTCGACCTGGGGTGCCAAACGGGCTGCCGCGGGCCACCCTGAGCCCTTTAACCTCGAATATATCGGCATTGGCAATGAAGATAAGATTACTCCGGAATTTGAGAAGCGTTTTACGATGATATTTGAGACATTGCAGGAGCAGCACCCTGAAATAACGGTCATCGGTACAGTTGGTCCGTTTCACAGCGGTGAAGACTTCGACAAAGGC
This sequence comes from Bacteroidales bacterium, assembly GCA_016934055.1. Lineage (GTDB taxonomy): Bacteria > Bacteroidota > Bacteroidia > Bacteroidales > UBA10428 > UBA5072. Next base: position 223 of record JAFGTR010000189.1, read on the forward strand.
TGGAAGCTGGCCCATGAGCTGAAGGTGCCTGTTGTGGATGAACATTATTACACGAATCCCGAATGGTTTTTATCCAACCAGCAACGTTATGACCACTATGACCGGAAAGCATCAGGGGTCTACCTGGGGGAATATGCTTCCTGGGGCAATAAGCTATGGAATGCCATTGCCGAGGCCGCTTATATGATTTCCCTCGAGCGGAACGGCGATGTGGTGAAAATGGCCTCCTATGCGCCGTTACTGGCGAAAAAAGGATTCACACAGTGGAAAACCGATATGATCTTTTTCGACAATGTGAATATCTGTCCCACCCCTAACTATTACGTGCAGAAAATGTTCATGACCAACCCGGGAGAGTATTATCTCGATAACGTAATCTCAAGGGAGGAAAAAGATACCCTGCTGGCAGCTTCCTGTGTACAGGACAGCAAAACAGGGGATATCATCCTGAAACTGGTGAATGCCGGGAAAGAGGCTAAAAAATTCAGCATCGACCTGACCTGTTTTAAAAGAATCAATGCTGATGCTGAACAAACCTTGCTTGCCGGAGATGCTGAAGCCGAAAACACCTTCGAAAATCCCACCAATATTATCCCGGTTATAAAAACAATGAAAGTCCGCCGTACATTTGATTATTCTGCACCAGCCATGTCGCTGACGGTGATACGGATTAAAACATCGAAATAATCCATAAAACCAATAATATGAAAAAAACAATACTCTTCAGCATGATGTGTTGGATTGCCCAGGGTTTCTTTACGAACCTTTCGGCACAGGAAAAAAAAGCTCAAAACCCGGTCATCTTTGCCGATGTGCCCGACATGTCCATAATCCGTGTCGGTGAAACATACTATATGAGCAGCACCACCATGCACATGAATCCCGGTGTGCCGATCATGAAATCAAAAGACCTGGTCAACTGGCAGATCGTGAACTATGCCTATGACGTTCTCGACACGATTGACGCGCTCACCCTTAAAAACGGGAAAAGCACTTACGGAAGAGGTACATGGGCCAGTTGTATCCGCTATCATAACGGAACCTATTATGTTTCCACCTTTGCCCAGACAACCGGGAAAACCTATATCTACTCAACAAAGGATATTGAAAAAGGACCCTGGAACACTATTTCATTCAAACCTGCCTATCACGACCATACTTTATTTTTCGACGATGACGGGCGCATTTACCTGATCTATGGAGTCGGCCGGCTCAATATGCTGGAAATGAAGGAAGATCTTTCAGGGGTGAAACCAGGAACTGAGAAGGTGCTGATCGAGAATGCCAGCCTGCCCGCCGGGACCAATATCATGCTCCGTGCCGAAGGCTCCCAGCTTTTCAAGGTCCGTGACCGGTATTATCTTTTCAACATCACCTGGCCGAGAGGAGGAATGCGCACGGTTGTGGTTCACCGGGCGGACAACATCAACGGTCCCTGGGAGGGAAGGCTTGCACTCCAGGATCTGGGTGTCGCACAGGGCGGGATCATCGACACACCGGAGGGTGACTGGTATGCCTATCTTTTCCGCGATTACGGATCGGTCGGCCGCATACCCTACCTCGTCCCTGTAAAATGGGAAGACGGATGGCCGGTGTTGGGCATCGACGGCAAGGTTCCTGAAACATTAAACCTGCCGGCCGGTAAAGGACTGATTCCCGGAATTGTCGCATCCGATGAATTCAGCCGCAAAAAAGGCGATCCTGCGCTGCCGCTGGTCTGGCAATGGAATCATGTTCCAGATAACAGACTCTGGTCCGTTGCACAACGGAAGGGATTTTTGCGGCTTACGACAGGGAGAATTGACACTTCATTCGAGCTGGCAAGGAATACATTGACACAGCGCACGATTGGACCCGTATGCTCAGGTTCAACCTGCATTGATGCAGGAGGTATGAAGGAGGGCGATTTTGCCGGTCTTGTGCTGTTGCAGAAAAAATACGGACAGGCAGGTGTCGTCATTGAAAACGGAAACCGTTATGTTGTGATGGTTAGCGCAGCATCAGACCGGCCGGTTGAAGTTCAACGCATACCGCTGGGCAGGAATAAGGTATACCTGAAAGCCGAATGCAATTTCACTGACCTTACCGATCTGGCAACCTTCTATTTCAGCCTCGACGGTAAGAACTGGAATCCCATAGGAGAAAAGCTGAAAATGCATTACAGTCTGCAGCACTTCATGGGTTACCGCTTCGGCCTCTTTAACTATGCCACTATCAAAGAAGGCGGGTTTGTCGACTTCGATTTTTTCCACATCAGCGATCAGATCACCGGAAAAGATTAGTAATTCAATGAACCATCTATCAGATGACTAAACAATTGCACTAAATTGTACCCAAATTATATTAAATAAAATGAATTAATCAGCTTATGAAAAAAATCAAATGTTTTCTGTTTTTGGTTGCCTTGTCTCTCTTTACCAGTCAGGCATTCTCACAAAATCCGATCATCCGCGACCAGTTTACGGCCGATCCGTCAGCAAGGGTGTTCAACGGCAGGGTTTATGTATATCCTTCGCATGACATTCTTGCCAAAGAAGGCATGGGTCGCCCGGGATGGTTTTGCATGGCAGACTACCATGTCTTCTCATCGGAAAACCTGACTGAATGGACAGACCATGGCGTAATCGTAAGCCAGAATAAAGTGAATTGGGTTGATTCAACCTCCTACAGTATGTGGGCGCCGGATTGCATTGAAAGAAACGGGAAGTACTATTTCTATTTTCCGGCTAATGACATAACCAGGGATTTCAAAGGGAGGAAGCCATTTTCCATTGGTGTTGCCATAGCAGAACAACCTGAAGGGCCCTATATTCCGCAGCCCGAGGCTATAGAGGGCATTATGGGAATCGATCCTAACGTATTCATCGATAAAGACGGACAGGCCTACCTGTATTATTCTATGGGGAAAATATTCGTAGCCAGATTAAAGGATAACATGCTTGAACTTGCCTCGGAACCTCAGGAAGTTAAAGATCTTCCGGAAAAAGGTCTTAAGGAAGGCCCCTGGCTCTTTGAGCGCCATGGCATTTATTATATGACTTACCCGCATGTGGAGAACAAAATTGAAAGACTCGAATATGGAATGGGTGATAACCCTATGGGACCTTTCAAATTTGCAGGTGTTATCATGGATGAATCACCTGTGAACTGCTGGACCAATCATCATTCGACCATAGCATATGACGGGCAATGGTATCTTTTCTATCATCAAAATGCACTTTCGCCGAAATTCGACAAGAATCGCTCGGTTTGCATCGACAGCCTCTTCTTCAATGAAGACGGCACCATTCAAAAGGTCGTCCCTACCCTGCGGGGTGTCGGAATCAGCAAAGCATCACAGCAAATCGAAATCGACCGTTACAGTGCCTTAAGCGAAACAGGGGCGGAGGTTGCCTTTATCGACACGCTGAATACCTTCCTGGGCTGGAAAACCATCCTCAGCAGCAGGAATACATGGGTAAGGTATGATGCGGTTGATTTTGGCAGCAGAAAACCTAAAACGGTTCAGGTAAAAGTAATTGCAGAAAAAGGAGGTATCCTTCAGATCAGGCTCAATAGCGCCAATGGCCCGTTGCTTTCCCAGGTAAAAGTCCCTGTAAGCAGCGCATGGAATAGGGTTGAAGCTAAAGTCAAAAAATTTAACCCAGGTATTCATAACCTTGTTATTGTGTCATCAGATGAAAATCCGGTTGAAATTGACTGGATAAGTTTTAAGTAGTGTTTATTATCCTTTAAAATGAAAACAATTATCAACAGTGTTTTGAATTAGCTATGCATTTTTTCCGTATTATCATCCTGCTGTTTTGCGCAAGCTGATCCTGGCAATGGATCATCAGCTGAAATAGCCGCTACCCGTGTCTTCTGTTATACCAATCCAATAACAAGGGACACTGCAATTTTCACCAGAATAATTGGTTGTAATATTATCGTTATGGTTGTTTTTAACTCTTAATTGGCATTAATAATAAAGCAGCAGACCTGTAAGCAAAGTTAAACCAAAAAAGAAGGATAAAGTCAGTTTTTCCCCGAAAGTCTATTAGATTACCAGGAACTTCTGGCTCCAGGTGTTTTTCCCGTCTGAAAGATACACATAGTAGACACCGTTGCATAAGTTATCTGAAGCTATAGCAATGGATATTGTATTATCTCCGGAAGACTTTTGTTTTTTTGACATCAGCATAATGCCCCTGGTGTCATATATATAAATCATAAGATTGCTGCTTATAATATCATTCAGCGCAATGATCAGGGTTCCTTTGTCATATACAGCCTGAATAGCGGAATTATTTATGCTTGTTTGCCTGATGTCTGAAGGCGGATCAACATCATCCCCGGGAATGGTATCCGCTTCAGGTGTTACAGGAGTCAGATTTTTTGAGATTATGACATTACCCGCATCAGGAACCACATCAAAATTCAGATATACTGTTGTATCCACAAGGACGATACGCTTTGGGACGGTGACGCTGTCCTGTGTAACATTGGCGGATGGCCAGTCTGCGGGCAAGGGACACCGCAGTGTCAGGGGAAAATTATAAACCAAATCAGGCAGTGTATCGGTCACCTGCAACGTCATGGATGAGTCCGTAACCATAGTTTCAATAACGTTCACTGCATCCCGTTCCCTTGAATACAGTGTAGCACTGGCAAAAGTTGTAACCCAAAACTTGCTCTTCCTGACGCTTAAGTATTCAACACTTCTTCTCAGTTCACCGGATGTAATAGGAGAATATCCGCCGTCATCATCTATACCATGAATAAGAAATACACACCAGCCATTTTTGTTGGCGGCGTCTGTAAACCTTAATTTAAAATCCTGTAACGTGTTAATATCACCCAGATTACCGCAAATCACTGAACTGATATTAAAATAAGAGCCGGGCGTTTTCGGTTCAACAAATCCCTGGCAACCCCGAGCCGACAGATAATATTTGCTACAGATCGTATCAGCCCCCGTGGCACAATAAGGATAAGCCATGGTAATGCATTTATTATCCGGAATATGACTTTCTATAATTTCCCTGGAATTTTTCAGCTCAGTTTCCTGCTGTTCCAGGGTAATATTCCTGAAATCCGCATGCGTAACAGTATGGCTTGCAACCTCATGACCATTTGCAGCAGCTGATTCCAGTGCAGCCCAATTCCCCACCCAGTTTGTAACAGTAAATAATGTAAGATTGAAACCAAACTCATCAAATAAGGGGATGGCTGTTTTGAACTGGTTTGAACAGCCATCATCAAATGTATAATTGATTGCAGCAGTTCTGAATCCCGGCCATATTCCTACTTCATAAGGATCCTGTACCTGTTGTGAATAAATGCTCAGACTGAATAAATACAGTATTGAAAAAATAATGCAGGGCGCTTTCATACAGGTAATACTAATTCATTCCTAAATATTTCACATCACAAAAATAAAAAATTGTTCCTGATGTAAATAATGATCTGCAGTTAAGTGATCAAAGGCCGTAAAAGAAACATTCATAACCCCTCAGTCATATGCTCCCTGAATTTCAGAAGTGCAGAATAATTATTCCGATGCTCTTTCAGAAACAAACTGTATCCATTTTAATTTAAATAATCTTCCTGTCTCAACTCCTGTAAACCGCAGGTAAACATCATGTCTTCCCTGAACTTTGCTGACAGCGGCTTTAAAGGTTTCAAAGGTATTCCAGTCACCCGTATTTGAAATCGCGCATTCAGCCACCTTTATCCCGGTGGCAATAGAATCAAGCCACACTTCAACCGTTCCCCCTGAACCACCACTGGAAGCATTAATCTCAATCTCTTTCGGGACTTTAAGATATTCATTATTTCCGAATTCAACACCAGCATAAAGGACCCAGTCATTATGATGAATACTGTCAAGCTGGTAAATGCCATCTGTTTTGGTGGCAGGAACAGTCCCATATTGATTGGCCGGGCACTCAGCAAGGATGGGCGTATAGGCATCACGGTAAATATACAGGTCGAAAAAGGCGGAGTTTCCCAAAACATACAATCCCTGCCTTGTACCTGTGAAGGAGGAAAAGTCGGAATATGAATCTATTGCTTCAATATCAAAGCTTTGTCCAACCTGCACCCATTTATGACCGTTTTTACTGAAATAACCCGTGATGATGTGATTCACCCTGTTGATTTTAAGCCATACTGTATTCCCTGCTGTATTCTCAGCCTCATATCTTGTGTCATTAAAACAGAAAACAATCACATGATGGCTATGTTCATTCACTGAGCTGTATAGTTTTATCGCCATATTCTCATCGCCTCTCATGATCTGAAGGCCTGCCTCCTCATAAGCTGACTTTGCATCGAAATCAAGCTTTGTGATAAGCGAGTAATTGTGTTCACCGTCATTCTTGGAGATGAAATTGCCTTTTGTGCCGCTTTTTGGAGATAAACGAAGCCAGCCCGGCCGGTCAGTCAGTGAGTGCGTATTTTCAAGGGTGTGGCCTAAAAAGGACCATTCAGGATTCATATTTTCCGCAGTGAAAAAATCCGATTTTGGGACCATCCAGGGAATACCACTACCCGGAAGGTCTGGTGCATTAAAGAAGCGATTAACCGGGTAATCGGCAACCGGCTTTAAGCTGGCATCATAACGAACCTGGTTCATCAGTCCCTGACGTCCCTGTCCTCTCCATTCACCCTTTGCATACAGCGGGTGAATAATCCAATGTGTGCTGTCATCCAGCATAACCACAGGTGAGGCGTGGTTCGGACCGGTAAAC
>JAFGTR010000052.1 GCA_016934055.1 Bacteroidales bacterium
TAAAGATCAAAGAATAAAGATATTAGGGGATTAACAGGAAAATTGAACCTTTGGGAAATATTTAGTGTCTTTCTTGAATTATAATTGTTGCGTGTTTTATGTAACCTGAATTAAAAATAATGATCATGGAAGAACAACATTCAACAGCGGGACAGGGTCTTGGGATTGCCGGTTTGATAATGGGCGTGCTGGCTATACCACTGGGAATCATACCCTGTACTTTTTTTATTGCCCTGGTTTTCGGCGCAATAGGTATTGTATTGAGTGCTATTGCCCTTACACAGGCAAACAGGGGAAACGGCCCGAAAGGGCTTATCATTTCCGCGCTGGTTTGTTCAATCCTGGGTTTTTCTTTTGCCTTTTTATGGGGGATAACCTTGAAAAATACTTCTCCTATCATAAAGACTATTATTAAAGAGATTAAGGAAGATGGGGATCTCGAAGAGATTTTCGAGGACTTGGGAGAAGATACCGAAGAGATTCTGCAGGACCTGGAAAAAGCTGAGGAGGAAATAGAAAAAGACGAATGTTTTGACGAAAGGGAGAAAGCACTCGAAGATACACTGAAAGCACTTGAAGGAGTTGAATAAATGTGAAAAGACCGGTTCATTTTCGCAGAGATATTGCTTTTCCCTATGTCATTATCAACACAGTATTTTTTGCCGTTCTGTTGGGCATAATGATATATTCTGCTGTTTTCTCAGTAAAAGATAATCATTATCCCATACCCAGTTCACTGGAAATCATCAGGCATGGGAAAGATATCAGTTCGGGCCTGTCACACGGTTTCTCAGAACTTATCCGGGGGCGGGTGCAGTCGGCCAGAGCTTTTAATGAACACGGACCGCGTATTTTCTGTTTTTTCCTGTTTCAGATGCTGATGCGGGTGATTTTTTCACTGCTTTACCTCAGGTATAACCGGTCTGTTACCTTTATCTGTATTGATGTTGGAGTAAGCATTGCGCTTTTTATCTTTGCTTTTTTACCTTTTATTGAGCGATTAGCGGTAACTATTATTTATCAGCTGAGATTATGAGGCCACCTTATGATGTCAATTTGCCAGAAATTCCCGGAGCGACAGAAAACGGTCAGCCCTGATGCCTTTTTTGGTCTGTTTCAGGGTGCAGCATTCGGTATTGATGTCATGTTCGAAAAACAGTGTGTATTGCTTTTCAAAGGCTTCCGCAAGGAAATCAGCATGTTCCTTCATGGATACCAGTGGCTGTGTGTCATAGCCGCATACCCATGAAACGGGGATATGGGCTGCTGTGGGAAACAGATCGGCTGTATACACCAGGGTTTTTCCTGAATCCAGATGAATTATGGGAATGGCCATCCCGGCGGTATGCCCGTTAAATAATCGTATTTCAACCCGGGGGAAAAGAAAAGTTTCTTTTTCAATAAAACGGATACGCTCATGATCCATCAGGGGTATCATGTTTTCTTTCAGGAATGAGGCTTTCTCACGGGGATTCGGGTTAACAGCCCATTCCCATTGATCTCTGCTGACCCGGTATGTTGCATTGGGGAATGCAGGATTGTATGAACCGGTAACCGGATCATAGGTAACAGCTCCTCCGCAATGGTCGAAGTGCAGGTGTGTGATGATGACATCAGTGATGGCCTCTTTTGTTAATCCGGAAGAATGTAACGATTTTTCAAGGGATTCCTCTCCGTTTAAAGAATAATAGCTGAAGAATTTTTCATCCTGTTTTGTTCCCAGACCTGTATCAATAAGGATTTTTTTGTCTTCTGTTTCTATAACAAGACATCGAAGGCTGAGGTTACACAGGTTATTTTCATCGGCCGGATAAACATTCTGCCACAGGATTTTTGGAATCACACCAAACATGGCGCCGCCATCAAGTTTAAAATTACCGGTTTCGATTACATGCAGATTCATCTCTTGACATTTTTCAGAAAACTATAACAGGATAACCCGTTAGGGATAATATGGTTCATAAAGGTGAAAGTTAACAAATATTTCACCAAATCATCTAAATTGGTTAGGTTTGTAATTATGCAATTTTCTTCATGACACCATTACGAATTCATTTCATAGCCATTGGCGGAGCAGCTATGCATGCACTGGCTGTTGAGCTGAAAAGAAAAGGGCACAAGGTAACCGGTTCTGATGATGAAATTTTTGAGCCCTCACGTTCAAGGCTGTCAGAACATGGTTTATTGCCTGATAAACCGGGCTGGTTTCCCGGCAAAATCACCAGCGATATTGATGAAGTGATACTGGGCATGCACGCCCGCAAAGATAATCCTGAACTGGCCAGGGCTTTGGAAATGGGCATCAGGGTCTATTCTTATCCTGAATATATGGTTGAAAAAACCCGCTATAAGAAAAGAGTTGTTATTGCAGGCAGTCACGGAAAAACAACCATTACATCAATGATAATGCACGTACTGCATAACAACGGGATTGATTTTGATTATCTGGTCGGCTCACACATTGATGGATTTGACAATATGGTAAGTCTTAATGAAGAGGCCGGGATAGCGGTTTTTGAAGGTGATGAATATCTTGCCTCAGCCCTGGATCAAAGGCCTAAATTTCATGTCTATAAACCGCATATTGCATTGATTAGCGGTATTGCATGGGACCATGTTAACGTCTTTCCGGCATACGATTTGTACGTTGAACAATTCCGGATATTCATTGATCATCTGCCGGATGACGGATTGCTGGTATATTGTGATGAAGATGAAGAACTGAAACGCATTGTGGTGCAATGCAATTCTGACGTGAGGAAGATTCCCTACAGGGCTCATCCATACCAGGTAGAAGGCGAAAAAACAGTTCTGTTGACGGAAAATGAGAGGTTGCCGCTTGAAATCTTCGGACACCACAATCTGCAGAATATCAACGGGGCAAAATTAATCTGCACAGCATTGGGTTTAACATCAGCACAATTTTATAATGCTATTGCAAGCTTCAGGGGAGCCGGAAAACGTCTCCAGGAACTGGCATGTAATGCTGAAACAGTTGTATACCTTGATTTTGCACATTCCCCGTCAAAGGTTAAAGCCACCATTGATGCCGTAAAGGAACAATACAGCAGCAGGAAACTTGTTGCCTGTCTGGAATTGCACACATACAGCAGCCTTACGAAATCTTTCCTTGTTCACTACAGGATGACCATGGAAAATGCCGATGAAGCCATTGTTTTTTATGATCCCGAAACCGTCGCACATAAACGACTTGATGTATTATCACCAACAGAAGTTAAAGCGGCATTCGGCAAGGCAAATCTTATTGTATATACTTCAGCAGTTGACCTGCAGGAGCATCTCTGTTCCCTTTCATTGAAGAACGCTGTTTTACTGATGATGAGCTCCGGTAATTTTTCAGGACTCGATTTAATGTCATTGGCAAAAAGAATTGTTGGGATAATATTTTAAATTAGCTTTATTCAATTAAATACAAAGATCTATGCAAATTAAAGGTTCTGCTGTCCGGACCATTCTGGATTTTGTAAAAACCAAATTTCCGGAAAAATTAGATGAATGGTTGTCCCGGCTTCCTTCATCTGTTTCCTCCATCTACAAAGGTTCTATCAGGCCTTCGGATTGGTATCCTTTGCATGATGCTGCCATAATACCAACTGAGATTTTGAGTGAAATTGCTTTTAACGGTGACATTAAAAAAGCCTCCCGGGAGTGTGGAAGATTTAGTGCTGAATCTTCACTGAGAGGTATATACAGGTTTTTTCTTATGGCGACGCCTTCAAGAATGGTTGTTTCAACAGGAGGACGCATTCTGGCAACGTTTTACAATCCTGTTGATTTTAAACTGGTGGAATCGGGATCAGAAGGTGCTAAAATCCATATCACACGGATCGAAGATACGAACGGCGTCATCGAGAACCGGATCGCAGGCTGGATTGAAAGGGCACTGGAAATACAGGGGCTAAAAGCCTCACAGGTTGATATAACGCAGTCCCTTACAAAGGGAGATCCTGTAACAGAAATCACAATTGTTTGGAAATAATTTCCCTTTTTTAAAATATATATCTTATTTTTCAGCTTTTAAATAAACATAAAATTCTATGGAAATCAAAGGTTCTGCTGTAAAGTCCATTCCGGAATATATTAAAAAAAATCACAGTGAAAAGTATGCGAACTGGTTAGAATCTTTACCGGAGGAATCACAAAGGATTTTTCAGGATCCTGTGCTCCCTTCAAGCTGGTATCCTTTAAAAGATGCTGCAATCATACCAACAGAGAAACTCGGCGAAATGCTTTACGGTGACCCTCTGAAGGGGGCCTGGCAATGCGGCAGGCACAGTGCCGAAGTAGCGCTCACCGGGTTGTATAAATTCTTTATTAAGGCGGCTTCACCCTTTTTTATTATCAGTAAAGCCGGGAAAATATTTTCAACCTATTATCAGCCTTCAAGAATGGAGGTTGCTGACAAGGGAGATGATTGGGTTGTGCTGCAGATTTTGCAGTTTGAAGAGCCTCACCCGGTGATTGAGAGCAGGATTGCGGGATGGATTGAAAAGGCCATGGAGATACACGGTGTCTCATCTGTTAATGTTGATATTGTCAAATCTCTTACACGAGGTGATAAGATAACAGAAATAAAGGTCAGCTGGAAATACAACTGAATACAGGGATAAGAAAAATATTTTCTTTATCCTGTTGGACAGAATGAAATTTGTTTTATTTTTGCAATCCCAAAAATGAGCGATTGAAGATGGCCCGTTCGTCTAGGGGTTAGGACGTCAGGTTTTCATCCTGGTAACAGGGGTTCGATTCCCCTACGGGCTACAGGAATAATCAAGCTCTCTGACAATGGATAGATTGCAGAGAGCTTTTTTTTTGAGCCAAGATCAAAGATCAAAGATGGGAAGAAGTGATTAGTGATTAGTGACAAGTAATGTTGGTTGTGGGTTTTGGGGAGGAAAGACCTGCCAGTGTCTTTAAGACCTGGCAGTGTATTTGGGATGAGGAAAGACAACCGATAACATGCAGTATGGGTGTTAAAACTTCGAAAATCGGAAACCGTACATCATAAATCGTAAATCAAAAAAGAGCCAGGAGCCGGGATTAAAGACAAAAGATTTAAGATCAAAGACATAAGATTAAAGATAATATGGAAATTAAATCACCAAATCATCAAACCCGCCTGCCGTCGGGCAGGTCAACAGATCACCAAATATTTTTCAGCTTCCTGTCAATTTGTCGGTTTTTTGATCTTGGCAGGCAATTTGAGATTTCCTGAAAACATTAAGAATAATTTAGATTGCTGTCATGACGAGTAAAGAAAAAGCAGAAACAAAGCAAACAAAGTCAAAACATACCGTTAAACCGGAAAGAGAAAAAGCGCACACTGAAAGAAAACATGCTCATGATCAAGAACATGAGAAAGAAAAGATAAAAGCAGCGCTGCAAGAAAGTGAGGAGAAAAATAAAGAGCTCCATGATAAGTACCTGCGTTTAAGCGCGGAATTCGATAATTACAGGAAACGTACGCTGAAAGAGAAAGCAGAGCTTATTAAAACAGCCGGCGATGAGTTGCTGATAAAAATCCTGCCGGTGTTGGATAATTTTGAAAGAGCCCTGAAGGCACTGGAAGGGGCCAATGATATTAATGCATTGAAAGAAGGCGTATTAATAATATACAATCATTTTAAGGATTTTATCCAGCAGCAGGGTGTGAAAGAAATTTCGGCCCTGCATGAACCTTTTAACATTGATGTTCATGAGGCTGTAACAACAATACCGTCACCTGATGAAGAGCTGAAAGGCAAGATCGTTGATGTGATCGAAAAAGGTTATATATTACATGATAAAGTGATCCGCTATGCAAAGGTTGTAGTGGGTGAATAACTATTGTACAGGCGGTTTTCTGTATTTCATTCTTATAAGACCATATGACAAAGAGAGACTATTACGACATACTTGAAGTTTCAAAAGGAGCTTCCCAGGATGAAATTAAAAAAGCATACCGTAAACAGGCCTTGAAATATCATCCTGACAGAAATCCGGGAAACAAGGATGCGGAAGAAAAATTCAAAGAGGCAGCCGAGGCATATGAGGTTCTGAGCGATCAGCAGAAACGGGCCCGGTATGACCAGTTTGGACATGCAGGTGTTAGCGGGGCAAACGGAGGTTTCAGCGGACATGGCATGACCATCGAAGATATTTTTTCGCAGTTTGGTGATATTTTCAGTGATTTCGGATTTGGAGGGTTCGGCGGTTTTGGCGGGAGGACAAGGGAAAGCGGCCGCAGAGTCAGCAAGGGCAGCAATCTGAGGGTAAAGGTGAAGCTTACCCTTGATGAAATAAACAAAGGTGTTGAAAAGAAACTCAGAGTATCAAAATACATTGTTTGCGATGAATGTTCAGGTACAGGTGCAGCAGGAGGGAATGCCTATACGACTTGTACCACTTGCCGTGGTTCGGGTCATGTAACCCGCGTTACCAATACTTTCCTCGGTCAGATGTCCACCACGCAGATCTGTCCGTCATGCGAAGGCCAGGGCAGAATAATCAAATCAAAATGCCCCAAATGTGCGGGTGAGGGCGTAGTAAGGGGACAGGAAGTAATACCGGTCAAAATACCGGCAGGTGTTGCCGAAGGTATGCAACTTTCCGTCAGCGGAAAAGGCAATGCCGCAAGACGCGGAGGCATAAACGGTGATTTGCTGGTTATCATAGAGGAAGAAGAACATCCGGAACTCATCAGGGAAGGTAATGACCTGCTGTATAATCTTAACCTGTCAATTGCACAGGCGACCCTGGGCGGACAGATTGAAATCCCCACCCTCGATGGCAGGGTAAAAATCAAAGTTGAAGCCGGTACACAGCCCGGAAAAATTCTGAGATTAAGGGGAAAGGGATTGCCCGAAGTCAACAGTTATGGTCATGGCGATTTGCTTGTGAGCATCAATGTATGGATACCCCAACATCTTTCTAAAGAAGAAAAACGAATACTGGAAAAACTTGAAGAGTCCCCAAATTTTAAACCTGTGAAAGGGAAAGCCGACCATACTTTTTTTGACCGCATGCGAAATTATTTTGAGTAAGGGCAGAAGTTATCAGCTTTTTATTGGAAGGGGAAGCAGCCGGGAAAGGTTCATAGTTTTTTTTATCATTGCCCTTAACATTTTCTGTAATTAACTTAAGTTGATATTTATAAAAATTATAATGAATAATGCGAATTAAGGTTTGAATATAAGAGCAAAAAGATAAGTTGTGAGCGGGCATCGAAAAAACCTGCCTGCACTGCCGTTTCGGCAGGCAGGAATGCGTGCCATATGATATAAGTTAACCATGAAATGCCAACAAGCTTATTTTTTTTCTTGATTCTTTTGTCCCGACATAGAATTTGTAAATAATGCAAAGCATAATCAACAAATTCTTGATCGGGAAGCCTGTCCGGCTTGAGGACAAATGTTAAATAAAAAAACACTGCAATTTTCAGCAGGATGATTGGATATAATATTATCGTTTTATTTGTTGTTTTTAACTCTTAATTGGTATAAATAATAAATTTAAGAACTTTATAACCGGCATCGTGAATTCATTAATGAAATATAAAAATAACCACTAACCACTAACCACCAGCTACTAACAACTAACAACTTCCTTAAAATGCCCGGAAACGATATTTTTACTGTTAACAACATTGTCAAAAGATATTCATCACAGCTGGCCCTTGACAATGTAACCATAAGTATACCCGAAGGATCGGTTTACGGATTATTGGGTCCAAATGGTGCTGGAAAAACCACCCTGCTGAGAATTATCAACCAGATAACAGCACCTGATGAAGGGGCGCTTTTTTTCAAAGGCAGGAAATTCGTCTCAGATGATATTGTTCATATCGGTTATCTGCCAGAGGAAAGAGGATTGTATAAAAAGATGAAGGTCGGGGAGCAGGCTCTTTACCTGGCAAGACTTAAAGGCTTGAATAAAAACGATGCCCTGGTGAAGTTGAAATACTGGTTTGAAAAATTCGGGATACAGGCCTGGTGGAATAAAAAGGTGGAAGAGCTTTCCAAGGGCATGCAACAGAAGGTTCAGTTTATTGTGACAATACTGCACCAGCCTGCATTGTTGATATTTGATGAACCCTTCAGCGGATTTGACCCAATTAATACAAATCTGTTGAAGAATGAGATACTGAACCTGAAAAAACAGGGGGCCACTATTCTTTTATCAACACACGACATGGGTTCGGTTGAAGAGCTTTGTGATAATATTACGCTGATAAACAAAGCAAAAACCATCCTTGAAGGTGAGGTTCATGATATCAGGATGCGTTATAAGGCCAATCTTTTCGAGATCGGATTCCGGGGCGATCCTGAGGATGTCATGTCGTTAATAAACAAAGATTTTGAATTAACAAGCCGCACTGAAACCAGAAATGGCCATCTTATCAGAATCAAAGCGAAGAAAGAACTCCCGGGGAATATTATTTTACAACACTTTCTCCCGCTAACAGAGATTATTTCATTCAACGAAGTTATCCCCAGCATGAATGAAGTATTTATCAATGTTGTGGAATCACAAAAAAACTAATGCTCCTGACCTATGAATAAGATATTTTTAATAGTTGCCAGGGAATATATCACCCGCGTAAGAAAAAAGTCTTTTATTCTGATGACTTTTCTTGGTCCTGTGCTTTTTGCCGCCCTTATCATCCTTCCGGGCCGGCTGACCACACTGGAGGACGGCGAATTAATAACCATTGCCGTTGTGGAATATGACAACTACGGCAGGCCGGTTCCCGATTCCCTGCAATTTTTCAGGGATGTCATTCCCGATAAAGAAAACATGAAATTCGTATACCTTAACAATATGCGGTTGCAGGATGTTCTGAAGACATATGATGCAGGTGCTTATGACGGCATACTTTTTCTGGGACAACAGATGATGTCAGCCGGAAGGGAATCATATGCCGATTTTTATTATCGCAAGCCTCCCTCTCTTGGCTTGGAAATGCATATTTCGAAAGCCCTTGAAAAGCATTTGTTTAATAATAAGCTTATTGTTAATAACATACCGGTTGATGACCTTCAATCTTTTGAAACCAGGGTCAGTCTGAAACGCATCGACTGGAAAAACTGGCAGAAAGGCGGAGAGGACGCAACGGATGTAAAACGGTGGATTGGATACACGAGCGGATTTCTCATCTATTTGTTTATTTTCATGTTCGGTGCACAGGTTATGCGCGGTGTCCTGGAAGAAAAAACAAGCCGGATCGTGGAAGTTATTATATCCTCTGTTACACCCTTTCAGCTTATGATGGGAAAGATTGTCGGCATAGGATTAACCGGTCTTACCCAGTTTGTGGCATGGCTGGTTCTGACCTTTGGCATTTCTGCCGTAGCACAGCAGGTTATATTGCAGGATTCTGCAGTGAACAAAACAGAACAGGTTGCACCCACTGATGTGATGGATGCTGCCCAGGTTCACACTCACACTCAAACTCACACTCCTGATAAACAAGCAAAAAACGATGGATTGAACAGTATATTCAGACAGTTAAAACAGGTTAATTTTTTCCTTATTATCGGCGCTTTTATTTTC
Organism: Bacteroidales bacterium; assembly: GCA_016934055.1. Taxonomy (GTDB): domain Bacteria; phylum Bacteroidota; class Bacteroidia; order Bacteroidales; family UBA10428; genus UBA5072. The sequence goes on from JAFGTR010000052.1 coordinate 9,553, forward strand.
TATTTCCTGGGCGGATATATTCTATATGGGTCTTTATTTGCTGCTATAGGTGCCGCCGCAGACAATGAAACTGATACACAGCAATTTATGTTTCCGATCATCATTCCGCTTATAATCGGACTTTTGATCATGGTTAATACTTTTCTGAATCCTTCTGGCAAGTTGGCTGTTTGGTTTTCGATCATCCCGCTCACTTCACCTATTGTTATGATGGCGCGCATCCCGTTTGGCATCCCTCCTTTTGCTCAAATACTGACATCTGTTGTATTGCTGGTGCTTACCTTTCTGGCAACCACATGGCTTGCGGCAAAAGTATACCGAACCGGCATTCTTATGTATGGTAAGAAGGTATCATACAAAGAATTGTGGAAATGGATACGTTATAAGGGCTAAGAGTTCACGGATCACCGAGAATCTGTAAACCGGCAAACCCGCCTGCCGTCGGGCAGATCTGCAAATCAACAAATCTGTAAATCTGTAAATCTGCCATCTGCTTTTTTTAATATCGAAAAATCTGTACATTAGCCTGTTTGATAATCCGATCTTTCTGTATGCGCATAGCCATATTTGATCTGGGCACAAATACCTTTAATATGCTGGTTGCTGAAACCGGCAACAACAAAGAATATCAGATCCTTTACAGTCATAAACTGCCTGTAAAACTTGGTAAAGGAGGCATTGATAAAAAAGAGATCAGACCTGATGCCATAACACGCGGATTGAATGCCATCGAAAAGCATTTGCTGACCGCCAATGAATTTAAAACTGAAAAAATAATTGCCTGTGCGACTTCGGCTATCCGATCGGCAAGGAATGGTGATCAGCTTTTAAGATCCATCAGGGAAAAATTCGGGATCGAAGTCGAAACAATAAGCGGTGACCGTGAAGCAGAACTTATCTATTACGGTGTAAAACAGGCTGTAAAGCTTGATCATGAAGAATACCTTATTCTCGATATAGGAGGAGGAAGCAATGAGGTGATTCTGGCCGATGACAGGCAGATATATTGGAAGAAGAGCTATCCGTTGGGGATGGCCCGACTGGTTGAAAAATTCAGGCCTTCGGATCCTGTTACAATTGAAGAGATTGAGTTTATCTCAAATTACCTCGAGGAAAGAATGGCAGACCTTTTTGAGGAATTCCGAAAGCATAAAATTACCACGCTTGTTGGTGCTTCCGGTTCCTTTGAGACTTTCACCGCCATGATCAGGGAAGATGAATCAGGAATAGAGACAGAGACAGCCAGATTCCCCGAAGCCAATGAGATAGACCTCAACGATTTTGAGAACCTGTATCAACGGCTTATCAACTCAACACTAAAGGAAAGGAAGCAGATGAAGGGCCTTGAGTCACACCGCCTCGATGTGATCGTTCCGGCCTCACTCACAGTGAAGTTCTTAATGAGCAAGCTCAAACTGCAACGGATCATTCAGTCGAATTTTGCACTGAAAGAAGGTGTTTTGTATGAATTGCTGAATCCACAGGGGATAAAACTATGAAAGGGAAACGCATAGAAATATATAAAAGCTTCGAAGAGTCAGAAAAAGCAACGCTTACCGTTTACGCTGAAATGACGCCACAGCAATGCTGGATGAAAGCACATGAATTATCAGATTGTTTCCGGCAGGCAGATCCTGAGACGCACTCAAATACATATTTATTGTTTTTGCCTGAATGAATCTCCTTATTTTCCATCAAAGGTTTTTAAAAGCTTTTCAGAAGGCAGATGTACAATATCTTATGGTTGGAGGTTATGCCGTTAACATTTACGGATATATTAGAGCAACTGTTGATCTTGATATTTGGATACACAATGACCCTGTTAACCTGAGGAAAATGGTTGATGCTTTTGTGTCAATGGTTACAATAAAACCGATTCCATTAAAGCCATGAAGGCCATTCTGTCTGATAAAAGTGTTTCCCTATACGATGCAGAGAACAATAAAATTGATATTATTCAATTGTATTCAACGGTCTTATCGTTTACTGAAGCATATAGCCGAAGATATGAGTTTAAGATAAATGAATTAATGATTCAGGTAATCGGTTATCATGATTTAATTAATACAAAGATTAAAGCCGGACGGGGAAAGGACTGGGAAGATGTGAAGCAATTGCAGGCTATCAAGGAAATCAGGGATAGAAAGGAGAAACAGTAATATTAGTAAGAATCAAGAGCCAAGAACCAAGAGCCAAGAATCAAGAACCAAGCATAAATATCAAATAATTACAGGATTTA
>JAFGTR010000053.1 GCA_016934055.1 Bacteroidales bacterium
AAGACCAGAAGACCAGAAGACCAGAAGACCAGAAGACCAGAAGACCAGAAGACCAGAAGACCAGAAGACCAGAAGACCAGAAGACTTAGAGGCTGCAAGACTATATTAAGCAATAAAACTATTGCTGATCGATTTGTATTTATAGACTTTGTGAATGACGTCAGCAAAAAGATCGGCTATTGAAATAACCTTGATCTTTTCACTGTGGTTTTTCAGCGGTATGGTATCGGTGACACATATTTCAGAGATGGGTGATTTTTCTATCCTCTCATAAGCAGGTCCTGATAATACGGGATGTGAACCTACAACCCGTATGCTGCGGGCACCTTCATCTTTCATCAGTTTGGCGGCAAGACAGATTGTGCCGGCTGTATCAATCATGTCATCCACGATAACAATGTCTTTGTCCTGAACATCGCCAATCACCCTTATTTCTTCAACAACGTTGGCTTTTTTTCTCAGTTTGTAGCAGATAACCATTTCGCAGTTGAGAAAACGGGCATAGGCATTGGCTCTTTTGGTGCCTCCCATATCGGGTGCAGCAATGGCCAGGTTTTCAAGATTCAGATTTTTGATGTAGGGAACAAATAAGGCAGATCCGTACAGATGATCAACCGGTACATTAAAGAAACCCTGTATCTGGTCGGCATGAAGATCCATGGTCATGATCCGGTCTACGCCTGCGGCAGTAAGCAGATCGGCAACCAGTTTAGCACCGATTGAACAGCGTGGCTTATCTTTGCGGTCCTGCCGTGCATAACCCAGGTAAGGCATAACCGCTACTACCTGGAATGCTGATGCTCTTTTGGCGGCATCAATCATTAATAACAATTCCATGAGATTGTCAGAGGGCGGGTAAGTCGATTGGATAAGGAAAACAATACAGCCGCGGACAGATTCTTCAAAATAGGGTTGAATTTCCCCGTCACTGAACTCAAGGACCGAAGTTTTTCCTACTTCAGTTCCGTAACTTTTGGCGATCTTTTCAGCAAGGTATGTTGAGGCGCGGCCGGCAAAAAATTTAATGGGAGCTTTGATTTTCATGAATATTTATTTTTCAGAATTATCAGGCGATGCAAATGTAAAAAAAACCATGTTTATTCCTGAATATGGAAGCGGTAAAAAAATGAGACAGTTGTTAACAATATGAAACAGATGGGCGTTTTGAGGAGAGATCAAAAGATCTGAGATCAAAGATTAAAGATTGAGCCTGCTCCGAAAAGTATAAAAATTAAAAATGCCACAAAGACACCAAGCCACAAAGGATCACAAAGAGTTTATATTTAATGCATTAAGCTTAGTGATATCTTAGTGACTTAGTGGCGATAATACACTTTTTAGAGTAGGCTCAACCTTCAAACCTTCAAATTCTTCAACCTCTCAACCGGCCAATGCTAAAACTTCGGAAGGCAAGTTTGAAAGTCTATCACAGTTTTTTAGTTATTGGTAAATATTATCTAACTTTAATACAAATGTATCGTAACACGGAAAAAGTGGAACAGAACAAATACTCATCGAGATTTGTTGTTGTCCCCGTAAAATAGTAATTCAATAAGAAAAACCAAATTAAGATCTCCTATGAAAAAAGCAGAATCAATGAAGAGAAAAAGTTGGCTGGCATTAAACAAAGTGTTCTTTGCCGGTACTGTATTGATGGCCCTTTGCTTTTTTTCAGGCTGCGAAAAGGACAAAAGTGAAGCCGGTACAAAAAGAGATAAATTAAGGGATGCCTATGAGACAATTGTGGAGGCCAATGCGGTCAAACAGGCTGCCATGTATGATGCAATTGAGGTTTTGTCAAACAATTACACTCAGAAATTATTTACACATGATCTGACTTACGAGCAGGCTGATGCCATGTTGTCTGCATTTGCGGAAGCTGCAGAGTATAGTGAGGATGTCGATAAAGCGTTATCGGTCATTGAAGAAACAAAGAAGAAATCAACATTATACCAGAATGAGGCAAGACTGAAGAGTACTATGGGTATTGGCAGTGCTTTGCGTGGATTTTATAATTGGGTTTCAGGGGCAGGTGAACGAAGCAGGGAACGCATTCTTACCGTTGCTTCAAACATCCCGGAACACGAACGGACAGAACTGTACAATTCACTGCGTGATGAATGGAAGGGGCAGGCTTCCAGTGAAAGTGATTTCTGGAACAAGCTGGAGCAGGGAGAGTTTGATAACCAGGCATCACAGATGTATAATGATTTCTATCATAATGCCGAAACCACATTCCCCGATATGGCACAGGAAAAAGGACTGACCATACAGAAGATCGTTACCCGTGAGGGTGCCGAAGGTGTTGAAGCCGGAGCTCAGGTGATAATCGAAACAACAAAACTGGCAACACTTCTGGGAGAGGGCATGGATATGGTTGAAAAGGCCCAGGAACTTGCAGAGAAAGCAGAACTTATTGTCACTGATCCGAAAGGTGCTGTTGTCGAAGAGATCAAAGGCCAGATCGCCTCAAGATTGGGAGAGTATATTGATGTGGACGGATTGATTGACGGGGCAGAACTGGGTGAAGAAACCGGTGAGGCCATTAAAATATTACTCGATGCCACCCTGGGATCTGATGTTCCGGAAGACTGGATTAAAGATGCGATTGACTGGGGAGCCACAAAGATCATGGATGGCGATGAAAACGGTGATAAAGCTGATATTGTTATTGCCGAGAATAAAAATGAAGATACAGACGGACAGCCGGCCATTATTATTGGCGTTAATCCTCCTTCAGATGATGTGAATGACGGTATTGACCTGGTATTACCCCAAGGAGAGTGGGAAGTTGACGTCATCGATGAAGACGGTTATCTTGATCAGCTGATCACTTATGTTTCCGAGAATGTCTTAAGTGTTATTCTGGCTACTACAGATAAATCACATTCAAATCAGGATAATTCATATTCACTTTCAGCCTGGGTGAGCCCGGGAAATCCCGCTGCCTATGAATCGGTTACCGTATATGCCCTGATAAGTCCGAAAGAGGCAGGAGTTGATATCTATTTTGAGATATCGGGGACCGACGGATATTCAGATAGCGGCACTTATGCCACTGATGCTTCAGGACAGTGCTCGTTTTATGTACCCGGAGGCGCCGAGGAGGTCACTGATGTAATCACTGTTAAGATCGTAGAAACAGGACTTACCAGAACACTGACCTATGTGTTTTAAAAGTCAGGGTTTTTTGACCGGGATTTCAAATTAATACATTATAAAATGCAAAAGCTTCAGCTCCATCATCGATGGGCCTGAAGCTTTTCTTTATTTTTAGCCGCCAAAGCGCTCGTTCCTATGCATCAACCACTAACCATTATATACTCAGGTATTTCATAAACATTTCGTACCGGTTTTCATAAAAGCTGTTCATATCTTCTTCATCCAGAAAAGTACTTTTAATGATATAATTATACCGGTTAAATGTCTGTACGATTGAAGAAAGATCAGTTCTGTTTATTTTCAGCGTAACCTCCAGCTTTGTGGAAGATGAGTGCGAGCTGACGCAAACGCTGAGTATTTTGGCATCATTGCTTTCGACAATCTGTGCAATCTGTGACAGGGAATAATCATTGATATTCATGTCAAGTACAATGATGGCCCCCGGCTCTTTCAGGGCTGAAAAATCAGCGAAGTAATGCAGCAGATCATTTAAGGTTATAACGCCAAGGTAATGATTATTATGATCGAGCACAGGCACTACTGTGAGGTTAAGCCTGGAAGCCAGTTCAATAACTTCGTATAGATGCTGGTCATAAGTTACAAAAGGACTGAAAAGTGACAGGGAATGGTTCCCTATCGGCTCATCAGCCATATTGTAATCATAGATATCTTTGTCGGAAATAAGGCCCAGAAAATCCTCGTTGTTTACTATGGGAAGATGCGAAATCCTGAATATGTCCATCCAGTATAACGCTTTTTGCCCGTTGTCGGATGTCCGGAGGGCAGGAACTACATCGGAAATCAAATCTTTTGCAAGCATTGCAGTGATATTTAAAATCCCTTACATTTGCAGACTATAACACAGATCGCAATAAAGAATGAAAAATAAAATTAGCGTTAATTTATTTAATATCCAAATAACATGAAAGTGACCAGATTGAGTGTGAATATCAATAAAATAGCCACTTTGCGCAATGCGAGGGGTGGTTCAATCCCTGATGTTGTAAAGGCTGCGGTGAAATGTCAGGAATTCGGGGCCGAGGGTATCACTGTGCATCCACGTCCGGATGAGCGTCACATACGATACCAGGATGTCCGGGATCTTCGGTCAGTTATCACAACTGAATTCAATATTGAAGGATATCCGTCACAGCGGTTTATTGACCTCGTACTTGAGGTAAAACCACATCAGGTCACGCTTGTTCCTGATTCCCATGATGTTATTACATCAAACCAGGGTTGGAATGTTATTAAGTATGAAGACTTTCTCAAAGAAGTTATTAAGGGATTTCAGCAGGCCGGAATACGGACTTCGCTTTTTGTTGAGAGTGATCTCACCCAGATCGAACGGGCATCCGCAACAGGCACAAACCGTATTGAACTGTATACAGAGCCCTATGCCCGGAATTATGCTGAAAATCACGAAAAAGCCATATCACCCTATGTCAGGGCGGCAAAATGGGCATTGGAACTGGGACTTGAACTTAACGCCGGACATGATCTGAATCTTACAAATCTGCGATATTTCAGCAAAAATCTGCCGGGATTGCTGGAAGTATCAATTGGCCATGCCCTCATCTCGGATGCTTTGTATTACGGACTGGAGAAGACTATACAGCTTTATCTTGAGCAACTGCAATAATGGAATTGTATTATCGTAAACTGGGAAAAGGAAAACCACTTATACTGCTGCACGGTCTTTACGGTTCTTCCGATAACTGGTATACAGCGGGAAAGCAATTATCGACATACAGGGAAGTTTACCTTGTTGATCTGCGCAATCATGGTCGCTCGCCTCATCATCCTGTGCATACTTATCCGGCATTGCGTGATGATCTGCATGAATTTATCATTCAGCATAATCTTTTCAGGCCAACATTGATCGGTCATTCAATGGGCGGCCGTGTGGCTGTGTTTTTTGCAGCTCTTCATCCAAAACTGATAGAGAAACTTATAGTTGTTGACATTTCCCCCTGTTCATATGAAGCTGAAAATCATCCTGAAGAAACCCTGCAGCACAAAGAAATTATTCGGGCATTACAATCCATTGATATTGCAGAAATATCATCACGAAAGGCAGCAGATATCCATTTGTCAAAATCCATTCCCTCATTTGCCGTCAGACAGTTTTTGCTGAAGAATCTCAAAGCCGGCAAGCATAAGCGCTTCCACTGGAGTCTGAACCTTCCGGCTCTTGAAAAAAACCTGCCTGAAATATTTCTTGGTATCAATACCCTGCATACTTCTTCAGATACTCAGCTGGATTTTCCTTCATTATTCATAAGAGGAGAGCTCTCCGGATATATCAGGGAAAAAGATGTTGCCTGCATAAAACAATATTTCAAGAATTCAGCTGTTGTGACCATACCAGGCGCCACTCACTGGCTCCCTGCCGAAAAGCCGGAGCTGTTCCTTAAAACTGTGATGGATTTTTTAGATATAGAGAGGGAATAAGCGGAAACAGGAGCAAAGCAGACGGTATCGTATAACCCGTATATAAAAAGTCCTGTAGTCCTGCGATCATGCAGTCCTGCAGCCTGCCTGCCGTTAGGCAGGTCATGCAGCCTGCCTGCCGTCAGGCAGGTCATGCAGTCTTAGATCTTAGATCTTAGATCATAATTCTTGGTTCTTTAAGACATCATACTTCAGATAATCAAGATACATAAAAGTATTTCATTAACTATCATCTCACTCTTCATCCTGTTGTTTTACGATTTCAATGTTTTCCTCCAACAGGAGGGGATCTCCCATAAAACGCCTGACCAGCTGGGCAATGGTGATAACATCACGCTGACAGTACTCAACGATTCTGTGAAGATCTTTTTCTTTATAATAGACTTCCGCAACCTGATATCCTTCAAGATCGGTTTTCGGACTTGGAATATTGAATAATGCAGCCAGCAATTCCAGCGAAGTATAATGCTTATGGTCACCAAATTTCCATAAATCCATGGTGTCAAGATGATGAATCTCCCATGGTCTTTTGCCCCACACATCAAGTATCTCAGGAAGTTCAATCCCGTTGACAAGCATTCTCCTTGCAATATAAGGAAAATCAAACTCCCTGCCGTTATGGGCGCAAAGAGAAACACTGCGCCGGTGAGCAACCTTGTTAAGCAGGGTTTTAAAGTCAGTCAATATATTTTCTTCATGATCTCCTGAAAAAGAAATAACCCGGAAACAGGGGGTTTGATTCCGGAAGCCCAGCATGCCTGTAGAAATACATATTATTTTCCCAAACTCTGCATAAATTCCGGCCCGCCAGTATAAATCATCAGCTGTTTCATCTTCTTTGCGAAAATATGATGATTTTTTCCCCCAGAGTTTTTTGTATGGTTCCGGAAGTTCTTTCGGTGATGAATACTGTGGAACTGTTTCAATGTCAAGAAACAAGATATTTTCAAATTTTATTGTTGACAACATATCAGGCAATAATTAAAACCGGAATGAAAGATTAAACATGGTGTTTTTTATGAGGTCACGATGAAATCATTATTTTTGCAATCATTTAGCAAGTTAATAAGATTATTCGATTTCGTATACCATGAATGCACAACAGGAAAACCGGCTTTATCCGCTTAAGTTCAGGCCTATTATCAAGGATAAGATGTGGGGAGGAACACGGCTCAGGGATTTTCTCAATAAAAAGACCAAGACATCAAAGGCTGGTGAAAGCTGGGAGATATCATGCATACCGAAGGATATCTCAGTAGTCTGTAATGGATTTCTTAAAGGTAATGCCCTGGAGGAATTGATTGAAGTTTATATGGGCGATCTTGTAGGAGATTCAGTATATGAGAAATACGGACTGACTTTCCCATTGCTCATTAAATTTATTGATGCGAATGAAGCTTTATCCATTCAGGTACATCCCAACGATCAGCTGGCGGAAAAGAGACATCAATCGTTTGGTAAAACTGAAATGTGGTATGTTATTGAGGCTGAAAAGGATGCTGAAATTATTATAGGATTCAGTCAATCTGTTGATAAGACTTTCTACAAAAGTCATTTGGAAAAGAAATCACTTCATAAAATATTGAACAGGGAAAAGGCTGTTCCGGGTGATGTATTCTTTTTGCCTGCCGGGAGGATTCATGCTATCGGAGCCGGAATACTTCTGGCTGAAATACAGCAGACTTCTGATATTACTTACCGGGTTTTTGATTTTGATCGTATAGACAGTTCTGGAAAACCGCGGGAATTACATACAGAACTGGCATTGGATGCCATTGATTTTACAAAACACAATGATTATAAAATAAGGTATGAAAAACAATCTGATGTTTCAAACCGTGTCATAAGTTGTCCTTATTTTACCACGAATTATATTGAACTTAAAAAGGGCATTGACAAGGATTACAATGATATAGATTCATTTGTTGTCTATATGTGTGTGGATGGAGCTTTTGACCTTCATTATTATGAGAAAGATATTACAGCCATACATAAGGGAGAAACCGTTCTTTTACCGGCTGAAATTAAAACCGTGAGGATGGTTCCGAAGACTTCAGCCCGTATACTGGAAATATATGTTGAAACGCAATCATCTGAAAAAAGAACCAGCGATGTGATATCAAAATACTTCTGATGGAGATCACAAGTGTTGAATTTATTAAAAGCAGTCTGGATGCCAGATTATGCCCGAAACCTCTGTACCCTGAATATGCTTTTGCCGGGCGGTCAAATGTGGGTAAATCGTCTCTGATAAATATGCTGACCGGCAGCAGGCATTTGGCCAAGACTTCTTCCGCTCCCGGCAAAACACGTTATATCAATCATTACCTTGTTAACCGGGAATGGTACCTGGTAGACCTGCCGGGTTACGGATATGCAAAGGCTTCAAAAAAAATAAAAGGAAAGTTCCCGGCTTTAATAGAAAATTATCTGTTAAAACGCGAGACTCTTGCCTGTCTTTTCATATTAATAGATTGCCGGCATAATCCCCTCAAAAATGATATGGAATTCATTATCTGGGCAGGTCAAAATCACATTCCGCTCATATTATGTTTTACAAAAGCCGATAAATTGTCATCTTCACAACTTGACCGGCAGCTCAGTTTGTACAGGGATAATCTTCGGGATTTCTGGGCGGAATTACCCGTTTTTGTTGTTACATCTTCTGCAAAAAATAAGGGCCGGCATGAGCTGCTTGAAATAATTGACCGCTCGAATCAATTGATGAAATAGTCGTGTATTCGTGTGGTCTTGCAGTCCGGGGATTAGGGGTTTAGCTGTTTAGGGATTTAGGATTATGCTAAAAAGCTAAACTGCTAAAAAGCTAAACTGCTCTTGATTCTTTGATCTTTGATCTTTGATCTTTGATCTTTGATTAAATGCCTGAATTCTTCAGAAAAACCAGGTTTTTGTTGATCAGCTCATTTCGTTGCACAACACTCATTCCTGTCCGAAGGCTATCTTCAGGTGTGTTAAGGACATAGTCAAGCAGCCGGTCAACACTGCTTTCAGCTACATGCATTCGTGTATCGGATGAGGCATAATAGATGAGCACATCGCCATTTTTTTTACGAATCCAGCCATTGCAGAACAATACATTTGAAACATCGCCGGTTCTTTCATTGCCTTCAGGGGCCATGAAATATCCACCGGGACGGGCGATCACCTTATAAGGTTTCTTAAGGTCAGTGAGAAACATATACAGGACATAGCGCAGTCCTGCAGCACACATTCGCACACCATGTGCCAGATGAAGCCATCCTTTGTCAGTTTTGAGCGGGGCAGGTCCTAATCCGTTCTTAATCTCCTTGATTGTATGATATACCCTGTCGTCGATGATGACTTCCCTATTTGCAACAGGTTTCTCCATTGAATCCAGCAGTGTCCAGCCAATGCCACCGCCTGAACCTACACTGATAAACCCTTCCTGTGGCCTTGTATACAAAGCATATTTCCTCCGGTAGAATTCCGGATGTAAAACACAGTTGCGCTGTTGCCCGGAATTGGAAATCAGATCAGGCAGTCTCTCCCAGGTTATCAGGTCTTTTGTTCTGGCTATGCCACATGCGGCAACAGCTGATGAGGTGTCCACAGGCGGAGCGGCAGGATCTTTTCTTTCTGTGCAGAATAACCCGTATATCCAGCCGTCTTCATGACAGGTGAGTCTCATATCATACACGTTGACATCAGGGAATTCTGTTTCAGGCATGCTCATTGGAAAATCCCAGAATCGCCATTGGTTTATGCCATCGGTACTCTCGGCAACAGCAAAAAAGGATTTCCGGTCCCATCCTTCCACCCGTACCACCTGTATGTATCGACCCTTAAAAGCCATAGCTCCTGCATTGAAAGTGGCATTGATGCCTTGTCTCTGCATTAAAAAAGGATTGGTCTCCGGATTAAGGTCATATCGCCAGATTAATGGAATATGACCTGCTGTGAGCACAGGCCTTTTGTAACGGTAATAAATGCCGCTGTAATCCTTTTCAATCCGTTTGTTTTTTTTACTGATCAATGCCTCATGTTCTCTGAACAACTGTTTAAGCCGGCGCTGGTATTCTTTTTTATCCATATTCAACAGATTGTTTTTGATCTTCCTGAAGGATTATTTAATTCAAGTTGCCAGATATAAATTCTTTTATATCCATCAGTCTTCCAGTTTGTCCCACCAGTTCTTTTTCAGTATATAACCGGTGATGAGGATAATGCCAATGGTGACAGCCAGGAAATTGAATTTTTTGATAACAAGAAAGACGGGAAAGGCAACAAGACAGGTCTGAGCAATGATACCAAACAGAATGTTGAACATATCCCTCTTGAAGTCTTTGTTTTTTTTGAAATCGGGATATTCAGCTGCCACTTTCTCATGAATAGGATTCCAGAAACCCCAGGGTCTGACCTTACGATAAAATTCTTTCAGGACATTTTCATCGGTTGGTGGGGCCATATAAGTTCCTATGATACATCCGATTACTGATAATATAAGCAACAGGGGGAAGAAATACAACAGAATAATATCTTTGGGGATGGACGGGAACAAAGGCGGGAGAATGTAAGGGCAAATAAGTGCAGCTGCAATACCAACCAGCATACCCCAGAAATACCCCTGCGCATTAAATCTCCACCAATACCATTTCAACACATTGGCTGCAAGGTATCCGCCCCATAAACCTGATACGATCCATTGCAGAACGGTATTAACATTTTTGGCAAAAAAACCAAAGATAACACTGATAGCAACAACGACCAGACCAATGATGTAATTGGTGTATTTAATCTGGGTGTTTGTTGCATCGGGTTTTATATATTTGAGATATATGTCGTTGACAACATAAGCCTGGGCTGCATTAAGGGTTCCGGCAAAAGTACCGTTAAAGGCTGCCAGAAGGCCTGCCAGGATAATCCCCATAAGGCCGACAGGTGCAAATTCATTGATCGCTGAAGGCAGAATCTGTTCAAAGTCAATTTGGCCTGCAATAATCAGATCAAGTTTATCATAAAATATGATGGCCAGTACGGCAAAACCGCTGATGAGGAAGTATCTTACCGGATTTAATATAACTGATACGAATGCACTCATCTTTGATGCTTCTTTTGGACCCTTGGTCGCCAGGATCTTTTGCATATCATAATTCGGGGCCGGTCCGGCAGCACTTACTAAAATCCCCTTGAAGAGCATCATGCCAAAAAACAGAGAAAAGAGTGAATATCCGTCACTGGCAATTTTCTGGTTTACTTCGGGGATAATGTTTGACCAGTCAATGCCAAGCCTTGCTCCAAAAAACGGGCTCTGCCAGCCGTCAGGAACAACAAGAGGGTGAACTGACAAAGCATTCATTGCGGTAACCCCAATTATTATTGATGCAATAGTCATAATAACATATTGCAGCGCATCAGCCCATACAATACTTGCCATTCCGCCAAGAACGGAATAAAATATGGCAAAAGCCGTAAAGACAATGCCATAAAGATGGGGAACAAATTCGGGCTTAACTTCAAAGGGCACGTACTGTGATACCACTTCCCAGGGTATAAATATTTCAATAAACTTGCCCAGACCGACGAAGCCATATGCCAGGAATCCGAGGCATGAGATAAGAGCAAATACCACAACGATATTGTGCGCGAGGCCAGCGCCCCGTCCCTTCCCAAATCTTGTCCCAATCCATTCGGCACCAGTTGTGACGTTTGACCGTCTTAGCCAGGCAGAAAGATAAACCATCAGGAAAATCTGGTTAAAAACCGGCCACAGCCACGGAATCCAGATGCTTTTTAAACCGTATACAAAGAGCAGGGTGACAAGCCACATGGTGCCTGAAATATCAAACATGCCCGAGGCATTTGACAAGCCCAGCAGATACCAGGGCAGTTTGTTCCCCCCTAACAAATAAGCGTTTTTGCTTTGCTGTGCAATTTTCCTCAGGACAATGCCGATAACTGCTGTGGCAGTGAGATAGGCAAGGATAATAATCAGATCGATGAGATGTAGTTTCATAGGAAAATGATATGATTCATTAGTTTTCTCAGGGGGGTTAAATATAGAAATAAAAAACAATAATCATATTTTGAGCTTCAAATAATCGGCCTGCAATATTTTAAGCCCCGGAAGAAAAAACATGGTTACGGAAATAATTGACCGCATCGGTAAGAAGAATAAGATAAATCAGGGTGGAGAACATCCATATAATGGATATATTAAACCAAAGGGTATTAATTTCCTGCCCGTTAAAAATTTTCGATGTGACAAACATTAAAGCTCTCCCATAGTTTGATTCAGGTGTCTGATAAATGCCATTTCTGAATCGTATAAACCGGTCACCGATCAGCCCAATTTGATCTGTGTAATCACTGTTGGTTACTATTTTCTCCAGTTTTTCATTGTAATGATCAGATTTTAACCTGTTAAAGCCTTCCTGCCCCAAAGAATCAATGAGTTGCTGCGTAAGCTCGTCTTTTTGAATCCGGAAATTCTCATGTCTTTCATAAAAGTGTAATCTGAGCCAGGTCAGATAGTCCCTTGTTTCAGTCAACAGCTCCCGGTTGATTTCAGCTTCCTTAAGTTCATCAAGGAATTCAAAAGGAAAGACATCAGTTTTACTGGCAATGGCATTTAACTCATTGTAGACAATATGTGTTAAAACAGAAAGGCTGTCATGACCAGGATTCATCATTGAACACTTATCAATTATCCTTTCCAGTTCGGGTAACAGGTAAAAAGCATAATAATGTGACCGGTTGATGTTTTTATCAACCTCAAGAAAGTTTTTCTGATAAAGGTTACCAGAAAACTGCCTGACTGCCAGGGCTTCATAACCCCACCTGGAAACCATCAGCTCACCAATGAATGGAATATATTTGGATTTTGAAAGATTCAGATTGTGATAGGGAATTAGTCCACCGCCAAATAAAACCTGAAGCGCAATAAATATGGGAACAAGAATTTCATATATCGTACTGAGTTTCCTGGCGCTTGCTGAGAACAGTAACCCGGTTAATACTCCGAAGCAGGCTACGCTGTATATCACAATCCAATATGACCAGAACATCCCTTTTATGCCCAACAACGCATTACCGACGAGGATGTAAAGAAAACACTGAATGCCTGTGATAAGCAGCAGGAATGCTATCTTGGAATTGATATAGCTGAACAGGCTGAATTCAAGGTATTGCTCTTTCAGCAGAATGTTTCGTTCCTTCAGTATCTCTCCGGCACTGAGTGCGATGCCCATAAACATGGCGATAATAATGCTGATATACTGATAAGCCGGAATATTGGGATTCATGGAAAAATTTGAGGGGCCTGATTGTGGTTGCCGGAGGAAAAAAGCGAGAATCAGAGCAACAACCGGTCCACTTAACATGATATACACAAGATTGTTGATCCGTGAAAATTTGCACTTGAAATTTCTGAATGAAAAAATCAGAAATTGGATTTCAAGATTGGGAATTTTTATAGGCCGTGTTGGGAATATTGATTTTCTGGATTTTTCGGGTTGTTCAGCCCGTACTGATGCCAGGTAAAGTTGATGCCATTTCTGTGGTGAAACGGCGCGTTGCATACCTGCATCATCTCCTGGTTCCTCGTGATTGATAAGGTCAATAATGGTGGCCGAATCAACTGTTTCAGGATACTGATCAACATAATCAAGATGTTTGTACAAATAGTCTGTGAGTTTATGTGTCGGACCTGTATAAACCGGATAACCTCCGTCATCCAGAATCCATATGTCATCAAAATAGCTGAACATGTTACTTCCAACCTGACTTACAGATGTTATCACAAGGTTTCCCTCAAGTGTATAATTATGCAATACCTTGATAACTTTAATTGAGTCGGACAGGCTCAGACCTGCTAAAGCATTGTCAACCAAAAGAATTTGTGGTTCACGCAACAGTTCCAGGGCAATATTCAGGATCCTGCGTTGACCAGGTTGAATTTTTTTGTTCATGATGTTACCGACTATCTTGTCCCGGATGTCGGTTAATGTAAGCACTGACAGCAACTGATCAATTTTTTGCCTGATCTCATGTCTTGAAAGACTACTGTAATATAATCGGGCATTTATTAACAGATTATCGAAAACTGATAATTCTTCAAATAACAGATCTTCTTCAGGCACATAACCGATGATATCTTTCAACAGGTAACGGTTCTTCCGGAGATCGTATCCGTTGATCTCAATATTGCCTTTGGTCGGAGCAATCTGACCCGACAGCAACTTTAACAGGGTTGTTTTGCCCGTGCCTTCTTTTCCCAGAATGCCTATCAGACTTCCTGTTTGTTCGCTTGTTGTTATTGATTGTATCGGATTTCCTGCACGCAGGGGTCTATATTGCAAATTATTAACAGACAGGGAAATTATCTGTTTTGTGTTTTGTTGTATATAACGCTGCTTGATATCATTATAAGTAAGGATGGTCTTATTGTTATAGGTAATGTTGGAACCTGCTTCAATGATCTTCAACCTGCATTCTTTGAGTTTAGTACCATCTATCTCAATGAGTTCATTGTTTATACATCGCACCATGAATGATCGTATTGGCTTTATATACATTACCAGAAGCTGTCCTGTGAAATTATCGATATCCAGATTGTATTCGTCTTCCGGCTGTTGTTGAATTTTGTCTTCAACCCAACTGCCTTCAAGTTTTTCGGTTTGATCGGTATTTTTTGAAGAAAAGATCATCAGTTCGGGAGTGTTACCATCGGCAGGATCTTGCATGGTTAAAAAATGCCTGTAACGACTGAGATCATCTTTGCTTATTCCAAGTTCCTTCGCTATATCTTCCACATGGATGAATTCAGCAAATGCGTTAAAATGATTTGTCATATCGAGCAACACCAAAAAGAATTGCAGCTGATCATTATGTGCCATTTTTCTTTTTGTTTCCTGTATGACTTCGTTTATAAGCTGGTCAGTTGGAAGATTTTTTTCGGAGTATTGTTTTTTGTAATCAAACAAACTACTGTCAATTATATTTTTACTGATAGCATGATTGAATGACCTTAGATAATCAATGACTGACGGTATAGCGGCATTTACTGCTTCATCACGGAGCCCCGACAGGTAGATGACAATAAGTTTGGTGATTTGTTTTATTATGGGTTGATCCATAACTTAATGCTTCGGTGATGTAAAGGTATGGAAATTCTGTTTAATGGGATGAATCTTTAAAACACTTCCTTAAAATTCATAAAATGTAACGGCCGAATATAGCGTGAATATGATATTATGCTGTGTTAAAAAATGTTAATAAATCATTATCAGGATATTAATGTATTTATGTCGAAATTTTTCTTTATGATACCGACTGTACAGATAAGTGAGGAAAATCATCGGTTACTGATAATTAAAATCATTCATATTTTCTTTCAAAGTCCAAACAGCTGTTCTATATTTGTTCAAAATAAAATTAATTGGGATTACGTGATAGAGAGTAGATAGATAGGATTAATTTTGTTTGATAGGGTTAATTAGTTTTAGGTGGTTTGGGGTCCCGGCGAAAGCCGGGATTTTTTTTTGCAATAAGTCGACCGTGGACTGTGGACTATTTAAAGATTTGGTGATTTGGTGATTTGATGACCTGCCTGCGCTGCCGCTACGGCAGGCAGGTTTGATGATTTGTGATGGGTGATTTGTGATAAATTGTTAATTATCAGGTCCACGCGGACCTGTCTGCCTGACAGGCCGACGCTTAAACCAGTATAGGGATATTCAATCTTCCTTCTTCGATCTTCCTTCTTTCATTTTCGGTCCGAAATCAACAGAGACATTGCAACAATACACCTATATTTGCCGTATATACTGTTGGGCAAAACCATGCTGACAGGCATGAAACAAACCTTGAACATTACAACTAAACCGTTAATTATGAAAAAGTTATTATTATCTTTGTCCTCCTTCTTTGTTTTTTCTTTTTCTTTTTCTCAGCCCGGATTGATAATTCCAACCGGCACATCACAGTCTGATTTTATTAAAGCCTGTAAAGCAGCCTTGTCAATCGCTGATGAAGGATACCACGGCTCTTCTGTTGATCCTTCACTATTTGCTGAATATGGTGAGCATGCTGTATATTGGGCCACATCAGGTACCAACAAAGCCGGTTTTATTGTTCCGGTTGAACTTCCGGATGAATTCTCAGGTATTGTAAACACGGCCTTTGATAGTTACGACTGGAAGACTGCAGATCACAGGTCTGTGCAGTTTAGCGCGGAAACTGACAGGGTTGCGGTATTCAGGAGCAGTATAAAAGCCAATGATAATTCGGTATCATGGGAAGCTGTTTATTTTAAAAATCTTTTTGAGACATGGCTTTTCCCTGATGTTGTCCAGATGGTTGATGAACAACAGCTTATGGCGCGGGGACTTTCTGATTCAGTGAAGATCCTGATTATACCATCCTGTAACTTTAAGGGTGCCGACGGAAAGTATTACATCGATCAGATTGTTCAGCATTTTCCTTCTTTGAAAGAAAAAATAGATCCTTTTCTCTCCGGAGGGGGTATGATTTATGCCGAGGGAAATGGCGCATACCTGCTCAGTAAACTGGGATATTTCTCAGCGTCATCAGTTGATTATTCCAATGTTCTGAACAGCGGAACAGAAAGCCTGGTTGACATAACCGTGACGAATGCTGACCATCCTGTTGGTTTTAATGCTTCTGATGCCGGAGGAAAAATCTATTCAGGCACGATCCCGTTTTTTTCTCAACCCGGTTTATCTGTAATTGCTACAGCCCTTCAGGATGAAAGGCCTGTAATATTCGAGAAGACCATTGAAGGAGGCGGAAAGCTGCTTTGCAACCTTGGCCTGCCAACTGCAGGCGGTATGGCTGACATGAGTATGAACCGGCGTCAGCTCCAATGGACATTGAATACCTTATTATACGGTTTTTCACATGGTCTTGATGTCTCAAGACATGTCGAAAACTATCTTCCTTCAAATATTAATGCAGGAAAGAATGCCATCTCCTTTGACCGAGTGGATACTTTTAATGTGACCATTGTTTTGCGAAATCTCGGGTCTGAGGATCTTCAGGAGATTAATGTCAGTGAATCACTGGGGGAATATGTTAAATTTGTTGAGGTTGTGTCTTCTCCCGGATCATTCAATATAGAGGACAGTATGCTTGTTTTTAATAACATAACACTGGCAGCAAAAGAAGAAAAAAGCATTGTCTACCGTTTGCGTACTCCTGATTCGGATGATCCGGTACACGAAAAGATCGATGACTATCTTGTGGATGATAAATACCTTTGTGCTTCCTTTGGTCTGGTATCTTTTGCGGATCCGTTAACGGGTTACTCAGCTTACAGAAAAATGCACAATTACGCTGAGGTAATGTTCAGTGCCCGTATTTTCGCCGACACAGATGTAAACTGGAAGAATATTCTGGGACTCTTTTACCAGCCCTTCAAAGTGTTCATGATAATGGAAAACAAGCAAAGAACACCGGCTGAAGAAACCGTGTATACTCAATATATTCCGAAGGATGTCCCGTTTTACTGGAGTGACAGGTCATTGAACATACCCATTCTGAAAACACCAGGCGGTAAGTTTATTGATGTGCTTAAAGGTAGCGATGATCAGGATAATCCGGAATTTGATATTGATTCTGACGGCGATCCTGATGTATGGCTCGATACCGCATCCATTTATCCGAAAGGCTATACCATTACTGAAGATGAAGTATATTGGGCAAATCCATGGAGTCATCTGAAGACAGGCTTTGATGAGATTGTCTACGAAGATATTGACCACGATGGCTTAAGGGCTATGGATACCGATGCTGATGGTATTGTTGATGTGGAAGAACCGGGAGACATGATCAGGGTATGGAAAGTAACCTGGAATATTGGTGAGGTGAAAGGTTATCAGTATTATGATCCCTACTGCTCTTACGAGATATGGGTCGATCCTCCCGACCTGGTAGCCATGGCTGCAGGTGTGGGTTATGCTTCCGGCACAGTGCCTTCAACTGTTGAGGGTATGTTTTACCCTTATACGCAGGATATAGGCGATGCCAGTTTAGCTGATACAACCTGGCAACACTGGATGGAAAGGGACGATGAAGGTGACGTCATATGGAAACAACTCATATATCAGCGGATTGGTAATTATGAAGGCTATACATTCATCGATACGCTGGCTGCTGCTTATAAATTGAAACCTGCCGACAGTTGTGCCGGAACAACACCGCAACCACACAATGAATTTATTGCCGTGCTTTCTCTGGGTGGTGAGGAAATCGATATGTACCACCCCTTACCTTCGCAAAGCCTTTATTCAAAGATCGACTATAAGACTATCTTTAATGAGGACAGGGTTACTCCTGTCAGGACAACTTATACTTATTGGGCGCCATTGCCCAATCCTCTTCAGTTTGAATACCTGTCAAATAATTTCATGATCGAAGATACCCTGGGAAATCCGATCAGCTACCTGCCGGCTGATGGTAAGGCAAAACTTACTTTTGATATCGATGCCACTACGGAATACTCTTATTACTGGATCAGAAATGTAGGTTATGATGTCGGTTTCAATGATCCTTCCCTGGCCATCGACGGCATTGATGCATACGGTGACGGTGTTTTTGGATATTTTATCTATGATATTCCCAAAGGCATGGGTGGCTATAGCATTACCCTGCCGCGCAATGAGGACGGCAGTTTTGCTCTCGATTCCATTATTGAAGTTGACGGGGCTTCGTTTGAGCCCTGGATAAACAATCCGAATACAGGTAATGCCATTGAAATATGGGAGGATCCGTTTGAATACCATATCTACCTTCCCCAGGTTCTTATTCCTCCTGCACTCGATGATGATAATTTTGATGGTACAGATGACTGGATAGACGATCGCGGTGACCGTTTCTGCTCAAAAACCGGATTTCTGCACGATGCCTTCATGCCCGGTAACGGAGAAGAATACCCTGAATATCCTGACATGCCGTTCCATGATGATATTTACGGTACTGTTGATTCGGGCTGGTACAATGGTTCTGATAACACTTACGGTGATGATTTCTTTGAGAAGCTCGGCAGGACGCATTTTCGTATCCATGCCAACTACGAGGGAAAAGGACGTGAAGGTTCACTGGAGATAAGCAAGGGAGGCATCCTTGTGGTGGAAGAAATTTTCGGAGGCTCACCCTGGGTGATCTTTTCGCATGTGCTGACATCATTTGCCAGGGGTGCGGCAATTAAAGTTGAATCTCAGGCACTTCCTTCGATGGTTCGCTATGGAACTGATACCGTCTTTATCCGCCATCATATTATTGACGAAAATGAACCTCACCGGTTTGACGGGCAGTTTGATCCCTATCATCTTTCATATGGTTATGGCGAGTCAGCTGTTACAACCATCGTTGGCGGAAAGGATCCATGCAGCCTTATTGAACCTGTGATCTCAACCTCATCGATCATTGACCCGTCTGAAGACCGGAAGACCATTACACTGATACCTGATCCCGACGCGTCAATTCCTGAACTGAATGAATATCCGAAAAATGTAACAGGTGCTTTTGTTGAAGTAAGGCTGGAAGTGATGAATGGTACCGGTGACAACTGGATCAATACAACATTAACACCAGTGATCCCTGCCGGGTTAGGCAACACGTCGGTTGTGATGAGCTATGTGGCTTATCCCCGTCCCCTTGTACCGGGTGATGATATCGGCACTTTTGAAGCCGGCTGGCGTTTTAACCAGCCCGAAGGCGAAGTCCTTGTTAAGCCGGGGAATAACCTGCCATTGTTGCAGCCTTCACGCAGAGCTTATTATATCTTTCTGTTTAAAGTTGATGAAAGCCTGCCACAGGTCTTTATGATATCGGTTTTGACCTGAGTACGGAAAGGGTATTTTATACAGGCGAAAACAGAGGCAGCTACAGTTGTGATGTGCCACCGGCCATGATCTGCATAGCTGATAAAGATGAAAACGGAAGGGTGGAGGAATATCAGCCGTTTATCATTCATTCTGTCGGTTTGCAAAACCTTGAAGTTAACGGAACGGCTAATCTCTCATTTGCCGGTGACGTTCGCTGGGCAACAAAAGAAGTTATCCCCGATGATTTCGTTTCAATGACAGAGATACTGCCCTCATCAGTCGCCGGAAAATCCGAGACTATCGATCTTACTGCTTTCAATCCTTTCCCTGTCATTGACACAACAGAATTCTTCATATTGCAGAAGGCAGTCGTAAACAGTTATAACACAGGTGAAAAACTTATGGTTGTGTCGGGTGAAGCACTGCTCTTCAACGATGTGCTGGCAGGTGATATGTTGGCGACTTATGGTCAGCTTAATGTGACACCTGTTGGACCAAGACTGACGATTGAAAAAAAGATATACACGGTTAACGGTTATAAGATTGAAGATACCCTGGCTTTCAAGCCTGATGAAGACATTTTCCTTGTGACCTTACTGGAAATCACCAATACAGGGAATGACATCTCTTCAAACACACTGGTCGACGTATTTCCCGGGAAGTTTTATGAAACATTGGGTGACAGTCTTCCTGCCGGCGCATCCTTATCCGGTGACCACATCACTCTGTCAGTTGGAGCACTGGTGCCGGGTGAGATGAAAAGAGTGTATCTCCATTTCAGGTTAAAACAGGATATTAAAGATAAAACAGAACTGATGCAATTGATAGCTTCTTCGGAAGTCAGTTATGAAGGAACCTCTATTGATGCTTCATACCGTTATCAGGATGACAGTCCTGTAACCTTTGGTATTCACGATTTTCAATTATATGCTGCCACATCGCAGGTTGAAGGTAACCGTGTCCTCATGCAGGTTTCGGCTGTAAACAGAGGCCTTCCGGCCACGGATATTGCTCTGCGGATTTATCCTGTTGTGGGCGGCGGAATTGCTGAACTTCCGCTGGCTGAGATTATTGTTGACTCTGTTGGTACTTATGGCGAGATAAACCTCGATGGTGAATATATACTACCAACCAGTGAAGAGGTTGAATTTATAGCCATCGTTGATGATGGTGACATAACAACGGAGGTTTTTGAACTTAATAACCAGCTTAGATTTAAGGCAGGACAGAGCATTACCGGTTTTGAAAAAAATACTGACGGTAACGGTGAGGTTTTAAATGCCTATCCGAATCCTTTCATGGATGAATTATGGATTAAGTATCGTCTTGAAAAGCCTGCTTTGTCTCTTGTTATCTCTATACTTGACGGAAACGGTAAAACGGTTCATAAAATTACCGGAATGCCTTCAGAAGCCGGTACACATATAATGGGATGGTCAGCGACAGGGTTAAGAACCGGTTTGTATATGATCGTCATTCAGGGCAAAGACCAGGAAGGTGATATTTTTCGTTCGGAAATGAAAGTCCTGCGTCATTGATACCGACCCGGAAGTCTGACAACTTTCTTTTCCCTGTCAGGCTTCCAAAGTATTCAGCCAGAAATTATTAATGGTCGTGTTAATGAAAGAAAAACTGCTAAGATTAAAAGTAATACTGGTTTCTTTGTCTTGTTTCATATCCTTTGCCGGCAGGGCACAGATTGATTTCATAGTCCCCGATACGGTATGCATACGTGATTCAATGCAGGCCGTTAATATGTCATCTGATGCTTCATCATATTACTGGAATTTTTGTTCAGGTAATCTCGCTTATATTCCCGAAGGTGAAAATCTCACCAACATCGGCAAGGTTAACGGACCATCTTTTATCGATATCGTGAAAACAGCTGAAGGCTTTTATGCCTTTATCACCAATCATGTGGATGGTACGCTGACAAGAGATTATTTCGGGAACAGTCTGCTGAATGAACCGGTTTCAGTTAATCTGGGTAACACAGGCGGAATAAGTCACCTGGAAGGGATACAGGTTGTCAGTGAAGGGGACAGATGGTACGGTTTTGTAACCGGCGGCATTGGTGTTGAATCATCGTTGATTCGCCTTGAATTCGGTTCCTCTCCCGGTAACATTCCTGTAGTTACAAACCTGGGCAATATCGGTGAATTGTCTTATCCCATCGATTTTTTTATGTACAGGGAAAATGACGTCTGGATAGGACTTACAGTAAACTACACAACAAACGCCATGTCAAGGCTGGTCTTCAGCAACGGACTTGACAATCCGCCGGACGGCGAGAACCTGGGCAATCCGGCTGATATGAACAGGCCCTGCGGCTTGCATGCCATGCTGGATAACGGCAACTGGTTTGTTTTTGTAACGAATTTCGGGTCAAACACATTGTCAAGGATTGATTTCGGTGCTTCACTGTTGAATCAGCCGTCGGGTGTTAACATTGGCGGATCCGGAACTTTGTCGTCTCCTTTTGACCTGACGATGATCAGGGATTGCGAAAGGATATTCGGCCTTGTGGTGAACCATTATAACAGTGAACTGGTGAGGATTGACTTTGGAGATAACATTATGACCGAACCTGTTTATCAGAATGTGGGCAATATTGGCGATATGTACCAACCTCACGGCTTGTCGGAGGTCTTCCGAGATAAGGATGTGTTGTATTTGCTGACGGCCAATATCAATAATACCCTTACAAGGATGTATTTTCCGCCGTGCGACAATGCATCAATATCTTCTTCAACAGATCGAAATCCTCCCAGGATCACATACAACCAACCAGGAGAATATAATATTTCACTGATGATCGATGAGGGATTACCAACCCAGGAAGTACTGTGCAGGAATATCATCGTTTTTAACAATCCGGATATTTCTCTGGGCAACGATACTGTTTTACTGCCGGGGACAACGATTATGTTAAGCCCGGGCAGCGAATTCCGGTCGTATGACTGGACTACGGGAGAATCATCTTCTTCTGTTGTCATAAATCATCCCGGCGAATATGGCGTTGAGGTTACCGATTCAAACGGTTGTTCTTCATCAGCAACCATAAACGTCAGTATTGAATTGTATATCCCTGAATTCTTTACACCTAATGGTGACACTTTCAATGATACCTGGGAAGTTGAATATTTCAGAATCAATCCCAATGTTACTGTAGAAATCTTTGACCGCTTCGGGATAAAAATTACCTCGTACCGCGGCAGTGATACCGGTTGGGACGGAACATACCGCGGTCATCCGGTGAAAGCTGATTCTTACTGGTATGTGATGACATTTGATGACGGTTCAAAACCGCTGACAGGATATGTGACTGTTGTAAGGTGATATGAAAATACTTTTGATTTTTATAATTATTACAGGATATACTATAGCCCGTGCCCAGGATATGCAGGTGTTTGATCAGTATTTCCCCGAACATGAGATCCTGAATCCTGCACTTACAGGCTATGAGAATTGTTATAGTATAAGTCTTCATGATCATCATCAATGGCTCGGTATGAAGACATCACCCAATACACAAACAATTTTTGCCCGGGGCCGTTTTTCCTTTCCGCGGGCTGCCAGTTATCATGGATTGGGTTTAATGGTTACACGCGATCAGAATGGTTCCTTTCGTAACCTGGAGGCTGATGTGCTTTATGCTTATCATGTGCGGTTATCAGATGCAAAAAAAACCTATATGTCTCTGGGACTTTCAGCTGTTGTAAGTCAGGTAACACTTGACGAAAGCGGGTTTAATAACTTTAACAATGATCCTGTAATAAGCGGTGCACGGTTAAGCGTCTGGAATCCGGATCTTTCACTGGGCGTTGTGGTTTATAATAAGACATACTATGCAGGCGTTTCCGCTTTCAATCTTTTACCGGTGTTATCCTTTTTAACAAATCCAGTAGCAGCGGATAAAAACCAACGTATTTTTGTTGCTGTCGCGGGAATAAAAATGAACCCACGCAAATCAGATATTGAATTCGAACCTTCGGTTGTTTTGCATTACCTCGAAAGTCTATACAGCCGGATGGATATTAATCTGAAAGGTTATTACCGGCAAACCATATGGCTTGGTGTTTCATTGCGAAAATACCTGGTTGATGATCTCACCTCAAATTTGTCAGCATTGCCTTCAGTTGGAATAACCGTTGGTAATTTTGAAATAGCTTATTCGTATGGGTTTGGTTTTTCATCCATTCATCGTCGCAGCTATGGTTCACATTTTCTCATGCTGAGATGGAAACTTTGTCAGGAAAACAGGGATATATTACCCTGTCCGGCTTATAATTAACTTAAGTTGCGATTTATGAAAAAAATAATTGACTTAAGATTTATGAAGTCAAAGGCAAAAATAAAATAATCAATACTATTCAAACCTGGACTCACCCCTCTAAAACCAAAAATCTGCATTCGTAATTCTTAAATCATATTAAGAATTTGTAACCGGCAACTTGAATTAATCAGGGGGAAAGGCGGAACAGTGGAAAGGTTATTTGTAAAGATCAATAGATCAGAACTTTAAAAAGTGATTAATATCATCGACAGAGGTAACAAGAATCATCACAAAATACTGGAACTTAGTATGTTTTTGACCGTATATTTGTATAGAAAATGGAACAAAAGAAAGCAACAAAAAAAAGATAGTTTTTCATAGTTTAGTTTTGGGTTTAGTTAGTTTAGGGTTAACAATTAGTGATTTTTTCAAGATTTCGGTTTGATAGGGTTTAATTAGTTTTAGGTGTGGGATGCCCCGGGTACTCTAAAGTGCCCGGGGCTTTGATTTTCAATGAAAGCTTTAATTTGCATTCAACGCCGGGACTGTTTTTTCAGGACTTGTTATCTGCCATTGTGGGTTTTATTCCTGCTATTATTTTTCTTATTTTTACTTCCGTAATTAATATCCTATATTATGCAAATCAATACAAGACCTTACGGGAAAATGTCAGACGGAAGAACAGTTCAGCTTTTTCGGTTACAAAATGACAATAACGTATCCATTGAGCTTATCAATTACGGAGGCATTATCACCTCTCTCAACGTTCCCGGGAGAGATGGCAGGGTGGAAGATGTCATAATCGGATTTGACGATCTGTCAGGTTTTCTGAATGACACATCCTTTATCAATGCTCTTATCGGGAGATATGGGAACCGCATCGGAAATGCCCGGTTTGAGATCGATGGCAAACTTTACCCCCTGACAGCCAATGAAGGTAAAAATCAGTTGCATGGAGGTGTTAACGGTTTTCATAAGGTATTGTGGGATGCTGAAACCATTGAAAAACCAGGCGAAACAGGCGTAAAACTATACTATTTAAGCAAGCACATGGAGGAGGGATACCCGGGTAATCTCCAGGTAGAAGTGCAGATGCTTTTAAACAATCAGAATGAACTGAGTATAGTATATGTTGCACAGACTGACGCAACCACGCATATCAATCTGACACATCATGGATATTTCAATTTAACCGGTGGGAAAAGGGATATCCTTGATCATGTGCTGAAACTTAATGCCTCAAATTATACCGAAACAGACCAGTCACTTATTGCTACCGGACGCATTCTCCCTGTGAAAGGAACTGATTATGATTTTACCACACCCGTTAAAATTGGGTCAAGGATTGACCGGACAGGAGGATATGACCTCAATTATGTTATTGATAAGGAGGAAGGTGAAATTGCCCTTGCTGCTGAAATATATGATCCTGACAGCGGACGGGTGATGAAGACTTACACTGACCAACCCGGTGTTCAGTTTTATTCATCAACACATTTTGACGGTACTGTAAAAGGGAAGAAAGGTATAAAACACGTCAAATACTTTGCTTTTTGCCTTGAGACACAGCATTTTCCTAACTCTCCCAATATACCACATTTCCCTTCAACCTTGTTAAGTGCCGGTGAAGCATATCGTCAAACGACTGTTTATAAGTTTGAGGTCCGAAATGACTGATCGTGGTGTAATATTTGCAGTATGACATATAAAGTGACCCACTGGATTTATAGCCCGTAAGGGGTTTACTAAAGCTGAGGATATGCTATTCATTGTTTTTTTTCTGTTTACATTCAGGTGTTTGTTTGCCGGCTTTCTGGCTGATGATTCAATGAACAAAACTGAGAAAGGTTTAATTGCCGCGGCGAAAGACTATGATCAGCGAATGGACTTATATGATGTTAAATTTTATAAAATAGATCTGGAAATTACTGATACTTCAACATTTCTTTCCGGTTCAACATCTGTCCTGCTTCAAATTGTTGCCGATTCGGGAACCGAACTGGTTTTTGACATGCTGTCCGATCTTACTGTTGATTCTGTCCGTCTTGATGGAAAAAATGTTTCCTGTGAACACGTTGATGATAAACTGATAGTTCTGCCTGACAATGTTTTGCAGTATAAGGATACCTGCATGGTAACGGTATATTACTCAGGATTAGGAAAGCAAAAAAGCTGGATTTCCGGTATATACAATGCCAGACAGGATATCTGGAACAAGAACGTCACCTGGACCCTGTCGGAGCCGTTTGCAGCACGTAACTGGTTTCCCTGCAAACAGATATTATCAGACAAAGCTGATTCAGCCTGTATTTATATCACAACAAACAGTGAATTAAGGGCCGGATCGAATGGTCTGCTTGAGAATGTTGTGAACCTGCCGGGAAACAGAACAAGGTATGAATGGAAAACGCGTTATCCTGTTGCCTATTACCTGCTGTCATTTGCCGTAGGCGATTACCGTGATTATAGTTATTATGTTCATCTGCCCGGTTGTGATGATTCTTTGCTTGTGCAAAACTACATTTATGATACTCTGGCTTTTTTTGAATACAACAAAGAAGATATTGACAAAACTGCCGATCTGATTATCCTGTATTCCAAATTATTTGGCACATATCCGTTTTTTCATGAAAAATACGGACATTGTATCGTACCGACAGGAGGCGGTATGGAACATCAGACGATGACAACCCTGGGAAGCTTTTATTTTCTGTTGGTTGCGCATGAACTTGCCCATCAATGGTTTGGCGATTATGTGACATGTGCCGACTGGCAGGATATATGGATTAATGAGGGTTTTGCAAGTTACTCTGAATATATTGCCTACCAGTATCTTAAGTCACAGGAAAAGGCCGATTTATGGATGGCTGATGCTCACGACTATATCAAAACAGAGAATGGCGGTTCTGTATTTGTACCTGAGGCCTTTGCTTTCGACGAAAATCGTATATTCGATTACCGTCTTTCCTATAAAAAAGGTGCGGCCATAATTCATATGATCCGGGGTGAAATACAAAACGATTCATTGTTTTTTGCCATTCTCAGGGATTATCTGAATCGCTATAAAAATAATGTTGCTTATGCCGGTGATTTTAAAGAATTACTGGAAGAAAAGACAGGCAGGGATTTCAATGCCTTTTTTAACCAATGGTATTATGGAGAAGGATATCCCTCCATCACTGTTAATTGGAAACATGAGCATGATACCTTGTATGCCTTTGTTTTTTTAACATCTTCAACAACCCAAACACCGATGTTCGATATTCTTACCGGTTATAAGATTTCACTTAACGACAGGGATTCAATAATTTACAGAAGGCACAATAAACAGTATGATGAATGGAAGATTTCTATGCCCGGGAGGGTTAAAAAGCTTGACGTTGACCCTGAAAAATGGCTTCTGATTGATGTAACAGGCATAAACAATTTATCAGAATCTGTGCCGAAAAAAACGATTTATCTTGAGCCGAATCCTGCAAAAGGCTGGGTCAATGTTCATTTTACTGAAAGGATGACAGAAACTGAGATTTATGTTATCGACACCGCCGGGAAATTGATATTTTCAGAAAAATCCGATCGTTTTCCCTTTACCATTAACCTGAGGGGATATATGCCCGGTTCATATATTGTACTGGCAACAAACGCGGGCAAGATCTATACAGAAAAACTTATTCTGACTGAACCATAGGATTTGGAAATTGAAGACAATTTAAATAAGGTTAACCGGAAAAATGAAAAAGCTTTCATTTATCATATTCTTTGAGATATTGCTTGTACTGATGGCCATGGCGCAAGAACCGGCTTCTACATCAAAGAAAGCCATCAATCTATATAACAGAGGCCTTCAGAGTTTTACAGTCAATGATTTTCATGCTGCTTCGGATTATCTGCAGGATGCTGTTCGCGAAGATTCTGCATTCATTCATGCCTGGCTCGTTCTCGCTGAGGTATATGAAGACTGGAAAAAGCCCTTACTTGCCATGGCCATGTACAGAAGAGCCATAAAAATAAATCCTGTTTTCTATCCATATGCCTATGTAAAACTGGCTAACCTGGAATATACCCAGGCCCAGTATGGTGAAGCCCTTGAACATTACAACAGCTTTCTGGAACTGCCAGGCAACAAGAATGATAAACATATTGAGAAATCCAATGAGGGCATTGCACGGTGCAATTTTTCATTGCAGGCAATCGAAAATCCTGTTGATTTCAGGCCTGTTTCATTAGGCCCTTTTGTTAACACCGCAGAAGATGAATACTGGCCAAGCCTGTCAGCTGATGAACAAACACTTGTAATTACAAGACTGATAAAAAGTGAGTTTATCAGCGGAAAAAAGCAGGAGGACTTTTTCATCAGCTATCGCAATGAAAACGGATGGGGACCATTGATGAATGCCGGTTATCCGTTGAATTCGCCGGATAACGAGGGAGCGCAAACTATTTCAGCCGACGGCCGGCTGATGGTTTTTACCGGGTGTAACCGGAAAGACGGTTCTGGCAGATGCGACCTTTACATTTCCAGGAAAGAAGGTGATTCATGGTCAATACCCAAAAACATGGGAGGGCCGGTAAACACCGGTTATACTGAAACGCAACCTTCATTATCAGCTGATGGAAAGACATTATTTTTTGCAAGTGACCGTCCGGGAGGCAGTGGCGCAGTTGACCTGTGGGTATGCCATGAGATGGCTGGCGGCAAATGGACAACACCTCTTAATCTTGGCGATACAATTAATTCAAGGGGAAATGAAATGTCACCCTTCATCCATCCCGATGGTCGTACTTTGTATCTTGCCTCTGATGGTCATATTGGTCTTGGCGGTTATGATCTTTTCGTTAGCCGGAAGGATAGCAGTGGCCGCTGGCTTAAACCTGAGAATCTTGGATATCCTATAAATACCAACAAAGATGAATTCGGTCTCATCGTGAACCCTTCCGGTAACCGTGCATATTTTGCATCTGATATTGAAGAGGAAAACGGCAGGGATATATTTTATTTCGATCTGCCGGAAACAGCAAGGCCAGATCAGGTTTCCTTCATGAAAGGTGTAGTATATGATAAAGAAACACAAAGAAAGCTCAGGGCAGATTTTGAGCTTGTTGATCTGAGCACTCATAAACTGACGAACAAATCACAGTCTGATAGCATTACCGGGGAATTCCTTGTTTGTATCCCGGTAAACCGCAATCATATGCTTAACGTTTCAAGGAAAGGCTATCTTTTCTTTTCAGAGAACTTTTCAATACAGGGTGTTTACTTATCTGAAAAGCCTTTTCTAAAGGATATTCCTTTAAGTCCGATTAAGGTAGGTATGATCGTCGTGCTGAAGAACATATTCTTTGAAACTGATTCGTATGCTCTGAAAGATGAATCTTTGGCGGAACTTAACAAGCTTGTACAATTCCTCCAGGAAAATCCGCATATCCGCATTGAAATAAGCGGGCATACTGACAATACGGGTACACCTGAGTACAACCTCAGGCTGTCTGACAACCGGGCACAAGCTGTTGCGAAATACTTAGTGAAAGCCAATGTTGCAGAGGACAGGCTGGTTTGCCGGGGATATGGATTATCTCTTCCTGTTGCTTCTAATGAGACCGAAGAGGGCCGGGCACAAAACCGGAGAACAGAAGTGAAAATTATTGAGTAATATGTTAGAGGTAAGAAACAAGAACAAAGTACCAGGAACAAAGACTGTTAGACTGTTAGGCTGTTATACTGTTAGACCTTGAGACCTTAAGACCATTAGACATTAAGACTATCAGCCTGCAGGATTAAAAAACTTTGTCATCTGTTTGTTAACTTGTCAAAAATATATCCGTATAATTTATTGCCAAAGTTAAATAAGAATTATTTTTTTATTAAATTTATTACAGCAATAACATAATTATAAGGTATAACAGAAAACTTTTAAAGCATGAAAAAAATCACATTTCTGGCATTTTTGATCATAACGGGTGCGTCAATGTTGTCTTTTGGAGAAGAAAAGATTCCTGAAAAATTGTTATCGGATTTTAAATCTGTCGACTGGCCCGTTGTATTGAAAGCCAAGGAAGACATTGAAAATATGGAGACTGCCGGAATTCCACAGCTCCTGTCATTGCTTGATGATTTTACAATTTGCAAGTTGAAAAACACCGGAGACCTTATCTATCCAGGGGCGGAACGATTTTACGGACATGGACAGATTGTGGATTACAGTATAGATGAGATAGCCATTCGGACAGCCTGGCTACTTGAAGATATTATTTTTCAGAATTTTGGATTTACAGGGATTCATCTGCCTGAAGATGAACTGAACGGATTTATTGAAACCAATTTTTTTGATTATTACGATAACTCAAAGAACAGACAAGGATTAAAAAGGATGACTGTTCCTGAAAAACGTGACCTGATAAAATCCCTGAGCATTAAGAAAGCAAAAAGCTGGCTGGAACAACAATCAGAAAGTTTGTCACGCTTGGATGCTCTTGTCAGCGCATTGAAGTCTGAAGATGAAAAGCGTCAGGTTAAAGCTCTTTTTTATATCCGTAATGGCAGAACCCGCTGTACAGGCCTGACTAAAGCATATTATCAGGACAATATGGAGACTATAGTAAGGGAATTAGCAAAATCCGACATTAAAAGAGTATCGGAAAATGCTAAATTGATCATAATGGATATTGATTTTGAATGGCTTGACATGAAAACAAAAAACCCTGGTTGATAAATTGGTTTTGAAGCTCAGATACTTTCTTTTAACTTTGCATTAAACTATGCGCGTATGAGACAAAAAATCTTTATCGTTGCATTTCTGGCAGTATTATTCTGTTTTAATTCAGTTTATGCCCAAAAAGAAATTTTCATTAAACAGATTGAATTTAAACTTGACAATATCAGTGATGTTGATTATGAGAATGAGTATTTCATGACAATGAAGCTGAATAAAGGTTCTACCTACAAGTTTAAAATAACCAATCATCGCGATAATTATACGGGGAAAGCTGTTATGGAGCTTATGGATGCTGATAATCTTATTTTAACAAATCAGCTTAATGATAAATACTTTGAAACCCTGAGCTTTATCTGCAATAAGACGGGCTTTTATGATATCTTAATTCGTTATAAAGATAAGAAGCCCGGGAACTCTGTTATTGATATCGTTTTATTGCAGTAAGCAAACTAAAAATAGATCAGGGAAAGCATACTTATTGCAACGATCATGTAAAGAATTGTGAGCGGGAATCCTATTTTAAGGAAATCACGAAATGAATATCCTCCCGGACCTGATACCATCAGGTTTGTAACATAGCCATGCGGGGCAAAAAAAGTACAGGCTCCGGCAAATGAGACAGACATGATAAAGGGTACCGGATTTACACCGAGTTTATAGGCTATAGTCAGAGCTACAGGAAAAACTAAGGCAATGGCAGCTTTTGAAGTAACTGTGACTGTCAATACCACCGTAATAAGATAAATGCCGAAGAGTACACCGGCTTTCCCCATGGGCAGGAATGCAGAAAGCATGCCATTGGCCAGGATAGTGGCAGCGCCTGATTTAATCATGGCTGTACCCAGGGCGAGTGATAATACTATTACAAGAGCAAGGTTGTAATCGATACTTCCTGGAATCTCTTTCGGACTGGTTACTTTCAATACCATGGCGGTAAGGACCATAAATGTAATACCCAAAAACAGTGAGATGACATGCAGTGCAGCCAGCAAAATTACAAGCAAGGCACCACCAACCAGTATGGCTGTTTTCCATCCCTCGAGTTTCATATATTCCTTAACTTTTGAAATGAAATAGAAATCGTTTGTATCAGCGGTGCGACTGACAAAATTTTCGCCGGTAAACAACAACAGCACATCTCCGGCTTTGAGTTCGACATTGCCAAGTTTTCCTTCAATACGCTCGCCATTGCGATGAACGGCAATAATAGCAGCGTCATATATACCCCTGA
Source organism: Bacteroidales bacterium (assembly GCA_016934055.1). Classification (GTDB taxonomy): domain Bacteria; phylum Bacteroidota; class Bacteroidia; order Bacteroidales; family UBA10428; genus UBA5072. The sequence continues at coordinate 31,663 of JAFGTR010000053.1, forward strand.
AATTAGAATCATGCACGGTTTTATCTATTAAAGAAGAGTTTTGTGATATGACGACCTCAAAAACCTCAGCTTTTTTCATTTTGGTCAGCATATCAATTTCGGGAAGTACAAGGCCGGAATTGGTTGTGATAAGGTCAGCAATGATTTTGGTTTCACCAGTAAAAATCAATATGTCTCCTTTATCTAACATGACGTCAGACGGGACAGATGTGATTTTAAACGACTTTCTGAGAATGGCGAGCAGTTTCAACCCTTTGATTTCAGTTAAACCGGTTTCTGCAAGTGTTTTGCCTATGAGGTGGGAATTAGCTTTTACCCTGGCCTCTACAACATATTCTCGATTGTGTGTTTGAAGGTCATCTGTAATAGCTTTTTTCAACGGCAACAGAGGTTTGCTGGCCAATATCAGGTAAAGGGCTCCCAGGAATATCATGGGAATTCCAACCCATGCAAAATCAAATATCTGTAAGGGTGGAAGATCAGGAAGTAGAGTTTGTTCTTCAACCATACTGTTTATGATCATGTTGGTTGATGTTCCGATAAGGGTGGCAGTTCCACCCAGTATAGCTGCGTATGAAAGCGGTATTAACAACCTTGATGGATATACGTTGTTACGTTTTGACCAGCCGTGCACATAAGGCATAAGTACGGCAACAAGCGAAGTATTGCTGATAATTGTTGAAATGGCTGCGATAAAGAATACCATCCTGCTTAAAAAGCCACGGTAAGTTTTGACTTTTCTGAAAATCCGGTCGAATGCATTTTCAATAATGCTGGTTTTTCGCAATACCTCGCCGTATAGTAAAATAAGGATTACCAAAGCCACCTGTTCATTTCCGAAACCACTGATGATCTCTGCGGGCGTCAGAATTCCGAAGACCCCCAGAACGATGACACTGATTAAAAAAGTAAAAGAAATACCCAGAAGCTTATTATAGAGAGTGAATAAAATGAAAGCAAGGACAATAAATACCAGTATCAGATCAGGACTAACCATGTTTCAGATTTGGTTCTTTAGTGTAAGAAAACGCCACAGTATTAAATTCAGCGAAAATAACAATTTTAATCAGCATTAGAGAGGATGAAACTGAAAAAATGTGGGCTGAAAGAATGTAAGATATTGTAAATCTGCGTAAAAGTAAAACAAGAGCCTGGTGGAAAGGTGGAGAAACTAAAGGTTGATGAAATGATATTTTTTAATCAACCGGAATTGCCTATTTTTAGGTCAAAATGATAGCCATATGAAATCGCTGAAAGAATTGCATCCGCCATTGCTTTGGGATTATTTTAATGAGATTTTACAAATACCCCGTGCCTCTGGTAAAGAAACAAGAATTGGGGAGTATGTCATTTCCGTTGCCAAAAAGCATGGACTGAAATATAAAAAAGACAAAGCCGGTAATATACTTGTTGTTAAAAATGCAAGTTCCGGCTTTGGTAACATTCAATCTGTCTGCCTGCAAAGTCATCTTGATATGGTATGCGAGAAAAACAGCCAGAGCCGGCATAATTTTGATACCGATCCTATACAGGCTTATATTGATGATGGATGGGTTAAAGCAAAAGAAACCACACTGGGAGCCGATAACGGTATTGGCGTTGCTGCTCAGCTGGCCATTCTGACAGATCCTAAACTGGATCACGGGCCCCTGGAATGTCTTTTTACCGTTGATGAGGAAACCGGTCTGAATGGAGCAAGAGGTCTTGAAAGCCAGTTCTTTGACAGTCATATCCTCATAAACCTTGATTCGGAAGACGAAGGTGAATTGTTCATTGGTTGTGCAGGAGGAATCAATACCATTGGATCACTGAAATACAAGTCTAAGAATGCACCTGTTGACAGTAAAGCATACAAAATTGAGATTGGTGGACTTTTGGGAGGACATTCGGGATCCGATATCCATAAAGACAGGGGCAACTCCATTAAAATATTGAATGAGATTCTCTGGGAAGCGAGAAATCGTTTTGATATGCGCCTTTCTGTGTTTGAAGGGGGTAATCTCAGGAATGCCATTCCGCGTGAGGCTTATGCTATCATTGTTTTGCCTGAAAAATACGTGGAAGTCTTTGAAGAATATTTCCGTGAAACGGCAAAAAAGCTTACTGCAACCCTCTGTATTGAAGAACCTGATTTTTCAATTACCCTTGATGAAGTGGAACGTCCTGAACGGATTATGAAGAAAAAACCACAGGAGAAATTGCTGAATGCCATTTATGTGTGTCCAAATGATGTTATATCATGGAGCAAGATAATGCCTGACCTGGTAGAGACATCCACAAATCTTGCCTCTGTTAAATTCCAGGCGCCAAATATTGTTCTTATGACCACCAGCCAGCGAAGCTCCGATAATACGGCCATTCAGGCCATTGCCAACAAGGTCAGAAGTACCTTTAAACTGGCCGGCGCCAAGGTGGAACATTCTGAAGGTTATCCGGGCTGGAATCCCAATCCGTCTTCTGTAATTTTATCCATTACAGAGAATACATACAAAGAAGTATTTGGAACAGAACCCAAAGTCAAAGCTATTCATGCCGGACTTGAATGCGGGTTATTTCTTGAAAAATACCCGTACCTCGATATGATTTCCTTTGGTCCTACAATCCTCGATGTCCATTCACCAAATGAAAAACTGGATATTGAAACCACGGTGAAATTCTGGAAATTATTGCTGGGTGTGCTGAAGAATATCCCGGAGAAGCAATAGGCAGCGGTGGTAAGCATCGGCAGCAGGCTGCAACATTAGGCTGGAAAGATATATCTGCCCTTGATCATTCATCATTCCGTAATTTCAAAATCTTCCTTTGATACTCCACAAACCGGACAAACCCAGTCTTCGGGAATATCTTCAAAGGGTGTTCCCGGTGGAATGCCACCATCAGGATCGCCTTCAACAGGATCATAAATATAACCGCAGACAAGACATTTGTATTTTTTCATAGAATCAAAAGTCAGAATTCAAGAGCCAAGATAGAATAAATAAGGCAAAAGATAAAAGGCAAAAGACAAAAGATCGAAGAAGGAAGATCGAAGAAGGAAGATCGAATATCCTATACTGGTTCAAGCGACTGCCTGACAGGCAGACAGGTCCGCTTGGACCTGATAATTAACAATTTATCACCAAGCACCCATCACCAAATCACCAAATCACCAAACCTGCCTGCCGTAGCGGCAGCGCAGGCAGGTCAACAAATCATCAAATCACCAAATAATCATTGTATCACCCCCGAGCCAAGCAATTCCTCACCGTCATACCAGGCAGCAAACTGACCTGGGGTTATGCCACGCTGCCTTCTGTCAAACAATATATACAGGCCTTCCTTCGCCCTGAAAAGCGTTGCATGCTGCAAAGCCTGCCGGTAGCGAATTCTGACCAGATACCTCTCTGAATCACCTGGTTTGAGTGCAACATCGTTTCTTATCCAGTGTATTTCAGATGCAGGGATGAAAAGTCCCCACCGGTTAAGTCCGGGATGATCATGGCCCATGCCAACATAAAGACAGTTCTTTTTAGTATCAGATTGCAGAACAAACAAAGGTTTGGCTTTCCCTCCTATGTTCAGTCCTTTACGTTGCCCTACGGTATAGTAATGGGCTCCGTTGTGTTTTCCGATTGTCATGCCGTCTTCCTTTTTATAGGCGAAGTCTTTTGTCAGCAATGATATACCTTCTCCTGTTGAAAGAAAATGGCGGTGTATGTTTGAGTATTCTCTGAAGTCCGGCATATCAGCAGGGATTTCAACTATGGCACCCGGCTTGGGTTTTAGCTTTTGTTTCAGGAAATCAGGGAGATGAATTTTTCCGATAAAACAAAGGCCCTGTGAATCTTTTCTTTCGGCTGTGGCCAGGCCATGCTCACGGGCAATATCCCGGACCTGGTCTTTTATCAGGTTGCCTATGGGAAACAATGCCATTTGTAATTGCGACTGTGACAGCTGACAGAGAAAATAACTCTGGTCTTTGCCGGTGTCTGTTCCGGAAAGTAAGCGGTATGCCGTTCTTTCATCAGTATGTATTTCTTTTTTCCGGCAATAATGACCGGTGGCAATGAAATCAGCACCTTCCTGCACTGCTGCCTTCAAAAAAAGATCGAATTTCACTTCTCGGTTGCACAGTACATCAGGATTCGGTGTTCGCCCCTTTTCATATTCCGAGAACATATAATCAACAATGCGCTGTTTGTATTCTATGCTGAAGTCAACAGTTTTCAAGGGTATACCGAGTTTTTTCGCAACCAGTTTTGCAAAGATCAGATCATCATGCCAGGGACAATCTCCTGCAAGAGTCCCCGTTGTATCATGCCAGTTGATCATGAACATGCCAGTTACATCATATCCTTGCTGTTTCAGCAGGTATGCCGCCACACTCGAGTCAACTCCTCCTGATATTCCGACTATCACGCGCTTCTTCAATAACTGGTCAGTTTTGCTGCAAAAATAATAAAATTGACGATTGGTAATTGCTGATTTGATGATTTGCTGACCTGCCTGCCGGCAGGCAGGTTTGTTGATTTGATGACCTGCCTGCGCTGCCGCTACGGCAGGCAGGTTTGCTGATTTGCTGATTTGTTGACCTGCCTGCGCTGCCGCTACGGCAGGCAGGTTTGATGATTGGTGATTGGTGATTGGTTATAGATTATTGAAGGTAATAGATACTCTATACTTGTCGCGCTTAGCCATTTTTGTTACTGAACATATTCCCCTCCCTGTCGGGGCAGGAGTGGGTTTATTCAGGTGTCCGACAGATTTTCATTCTCTTTCCATGCAGCCATCTTCTTTTCGCTTATCTATTGCATAGTCAGCTTACTCAAAAACCAAAACTTATTTGCTACATTGTTATAGTTATGGTGTATCTTCGCATTATTATTCAGGGTTATACTATGAAAAATAAACACTGTTTACTGATTCTTTCATTTATTATAGGTCTTAATATTTATCATTCGGGCTGCGAAACCTTTGCCCAGGATACAATCAGGCCTAGGAATGTCATTCTCTTTATTGGTGATGGCATGGGGTTATCTCACATATATGCTGCGTATACAAGGAATAAAGGGGTTCTTAATATAATGAAGTGTCCCTATACCGGATTCAGCATGACACATTCAGCTTCAGCTTATATTACTGATTCCGGGGCAGGCGGTACAGCTCTTTCCTGCGGAGAAAAAACGTACAATGGCGCTATAGGTATGGGAACAGACACTTTGCCCTGTAAGACCATACTTGAATATGCTGAAGAAAAGGGCATGTCAACCGGGCTAATAGCAACCAGTGCTATTACACACGCTACACCCGCAGCATTCATTGCTCATCAGAGGAGCAGGGCGCTTTATGAAGACATTGCCGCTGATTTTCTGAAGACTGATATCGATGTATTTATCGGTGGTGGCGGAAAGCATTTTACCCGACGTTCCGATAGCGCCGATTTAACAGAGCAATTAAAAAACAAGGGATATGATGTAATCATGTATCCGTCTTCTATTCCAGATCTTCATTCGGATAAGGTAGCGATCTTTACCGCCCCGGATCATAATCCGAGGATGTCTCAAGGCAGGGGCAGTATGCTGCCTGATGCCACGGAAAAAGCCATGAGCCTGCTGGGGAAAAATGATACCGGTTTTTTTCTTATGGTGGAAGGCTCGCAGATTGACTGGGGAGGCCATAATAACGATATCGACTATATTATTGAGGAATTGATTGACATGGACGAAGCAGTTGGAAAAGCACTTGCCTTTGCCGGGAAAGAATGCAATACGCTTGTCATTATTACAGCTGATCACGAAACAGGTGGTCTGGTGGTGACCAATGGAAATTTTTCAGAGGGAACTGTAAATGTTAAATTTACGTCAACAGGTCATACCGGTGTCATGGTGCCTGTTTTTGCATACGGGCCTGGCGCTGAGAAATTTTCCGGAGTCTATGAAAACACTGATATTTTCAATAAGCTGATGAACCTTTTAAAAATTCATCAACCATGCGTGTCGCTCACAAAATCAAAATAGCGCTTATACTTTTTTCCATCCTTGATTTGTCTGTCGCTTGTTCTTACTTTGATGACGATGATGAATCATCTGAAACCGCCACTATGAGTCGCCTGGTGGTAATACCTGCTGAACTCAGTGATAACTCGGGGATTATTCTGTATGACAGTCTTATATGGACAATCAATGACAGTGGTAATGAACCTGTTTTGTATGCCGTTGATACTGCAACAGGGTATATTGTCAGACGTGTTGAATTATCAGATGCTCAGAATACCGACTGGGAAGAAATTGCCCAGGATGAAAATCATATTTATATTGGTGATTTTGGCAACAACGACGGTAACCGGACTGATCTTAGAATATACAAGATCAATAAATCTGATCTGTCAGAGAATGTGATTACCCCGGAGATAATTCATTTCAGCTATGAGGATCAAACTGATTTTACACCGGCATATTATGATAATCCCTATGATTGTGAAAGCATGATCTGTACAGAAGATACTATTTTTCTTTTCACAAAGAACTGGACCGGTGACTACAGCAGTTCAGTGTACAAATTCCCGGCCGGACCGGGAAATTATCAGGCTGTACATTGTGGAAAGCTGAATACAGATGGACAGGTTACCGCTTCGGTTTATTCAGTTTCTGATAGCCGTCTGTATTTATTGGGATATAAGAATTATTTGCCGTTCATATCGGTTTTTGAGGGTTATATACCGGGAGAGTCTTTTGAAGGGAATGCACGTCAATATATTTTTTCTGATAAATTAGGCCTGCAAACAGAAGGTATTACGCTAACCGAAGATGGAAGAATTATCATATCTGCTGAAAAGGGCATTGCTGCACCGGCTTTATATCAGGTAATACTGGGCAACTGACCCAACAGAATGACAAAAATGATAACATCTGCAGGTACCAGGTATAGACGACTATAATTATTGGATTAAGTTCAATTACAGACAATTCCAGGTTTTCGATATTGGAAGGTCTGAAAATTTCGTTAACGGTATTTATAATGAATCGTTGAAGCCTGCCTGAGACGATCAGCAGCTTCCTCTGGTTTTACGGGATTGATGATGTTACCACCGCCTGATTCAAATCCTGCCAGATATTTTAGCTTATCAGGAGAACGCATGGGAGGATAGAATTCAGTATGAAAATGAAAAATCCTGTTTTTTTCTTCTCCGCTGGTGGGTGCATTATGCAACATGGTAATGTTGGGAAATGACATGTTATACAGGTTGTCAAACCTTACAATCATCTGGTGGTGGATTTCAGCATAAGCCTGTGTTTCTTCTTCCGTAAGATCGGTGATCTGCGCGATATGTCTGCGGGGCACAATGTAAGTCTCGTAAACAAACCTGGCAAAGAAAGGGATGAAGGCAACAAAATGTTCATTCCTGCAAATGATCCTGGTACCTTTTTTTAGCTCATGCTCAACAAGTTCTTCAAGTAATCCTTTGCCATGAGATACCTTGTGTTCAATAAAGGAGTCCAATTCGCGCTGAACGACCTTCGGAACATAACCGGTGGCATAAATCTGACCATGCGGGTGTGGATTTGATACACCAATAACCTTACCCTTGTTTTCAAAAATAAGAACATTTTTAACAGCCGGATTACGGCCGAGTTCATCAAATTCCTTTTTCCAGATGTTAACAACATCCAGTAATTCTTCCCGGCTCATTTCTGCCAGGGTAATGTTATGCCGGGGTGTGAAACAAATCACTCTGCAGATGCCGTGAGCCGGCTCAACAATTTCAAATGGTTCATGACGATGTACATCCGGTGCTTCCAATGAAAAAGAAGCAAAATCATTGGTAAAGGCAAAAGGCTTTTGATACTCAGGATTTTTTTTACCTGATGCCCTGGTGACGCCGGGACATAAATAACAATCCGGATCAAAAACAGGATTTTCTTCCGGGCCGGAACTGATTGTTTCACCCGACCATGGTCTTTCGCTTGTTGTTGCAGCCAGTATGACCCATTCTCGTAACAACGGATGCCAACGCCGTTCCCAGTTCTCATTGAATGTTATGTCTGTAGTCATAAAGGAGGTAGAACCGGATCTTAAAATCTTTCAATAAGCTTTGCGCCGTCACCAATCCCGGCAACGTAAAAATCAGCTTTCAGGCCTGTTCTTATCGTGTAATTTTTACCAACTTTTTGAATCACAGTGTTGACCTGTTTTTCATCAACCAGGCTCACTGTGCATCCTCCGAATCCTGCACCCGTCATTCTTGACCCGATAACGCCCAATACTTTCCGGGCTTCTTCAACAAGGGTATCAAGTTCGGGGCCTGTTACCTCATAATCATCACGCAATGAATCATGTGAGCCATTCATCAATGCACCGAACTTTTCAAGGTCTCCAGCATTGAGTGCCTCAACTGCATCGACGGTTCGCTTGATCTCTGTTACAACATGCCGTGCCCTTTTCTTAACATTTTCATCAGGGATATGCTTTTCAATCAGGTAGAATTCACTTTCTGTAATCTCTCCCAACAATTTGATGTCTTTGACTTTTCTGATATATTCAACGGCTTGTTCACATTCCGAACGTCGCTCATTGTATTTCGAGTCAGCCAGTCCCCTGCGCTTGTTGGTGTTGGTTATGAGCAATTTATATCCGTTTAAATTTAAAGGTACAATCTTGTATTCTAATGTGTTGCAATCCAGAAATAGTGCCGAGTCTTTTTTCCCCATGGCCGAAGCAAACTGGTCCATAATGCCGCAATTCACACCTACAAAAAGGTTCTCAGCCCGCTGACCAAGTTGTGCCAGAGCAATACCGTCAAGCTCCGCATAATAAAGCTCGTTAATTGCCAGGGCTGTTGCGATCTCAATAGAAGCTGAAGAGGATAAACCTGCTCCATTGGGTACATTTCCATAGAACAACATATCCATACCTGTTATGGCAATACCCAGTTTTCTGAATTCATTCAAAACACCAAGCGGGTAATTGACCCATTGGCCTTCATGTTTTTGTTGTATTTCCTCAGGGGTAACAGCAGCAGTATAATCGAAATTCATTGAAGCCATCCTGACCAGGTTGTCGTTGTTTTTCCTGATAGCAAGGTAGGTCCCGAAGTTTATGGCACAGGGGAATACATAACCTCCATTATAGTCAGTGTGTTCACCAATGAGATTCACCCTGCCGGGAGCAAAATAAATACCGGATTCTTCCTTTGATTGTCCGTAACGGTTAATAAACTTCTTTTTGAGCATTGTGATATCCATAGAATATGATTCTTAGAAAAGAAACAAAGGTATTTAAAAATATCACTCAAACAATTTTTGGCTTCAGCGATGCTTTATTTCTTCAATTTTCCCTTATTTTTATCCCGGCTTATTATGATTAGCTGATATGAAAGATCTTATAAAGCAGAAATCCTGGTTTTTTGTTCCTTTTGTTTTCCTGGTTGTGTTGGCGGCAAGGATTCTTTTTATTATTCCAAAAGACCAGCTTCACCTTATAATGAACAGTTTTCATACCGGCTTTTTTGATCATTTTTTTACCATTGTTACCTGGATGGGTGACGGTCTTTTTGTCCTTTTGCTTTGCGTAGCGTTATTGTTTTTCTCTTTCAGGTTAAGTGCTTATCTTATAACAACATATGCCCTGACAGGTTTGTTCGTCCAGCTGATGAAACGCTTTTTCTTTGAAGATATGCTCAGACCGGCGGGATATTTCAGGGAAACTGCTCAATTATATCTGGTTGAAGGTGTGAAAATATATTATCACCACAGCTTTCCTTCAGGTCATGCGGCTACTGCTTTCGGATTGTTTCTCGGCCTGGCATTGGCCGTGAAGAATAAAGCCCTTCAGCTTATGTTTCTGGTTATGGCGTCAGTGATTGCTTATTCGCGTGTTTATCTTTCACAGCATTTTTTCGTCGATGTCTTTGTGGGTTCATTTATTGGCATTACGGGCGCTCTGGCCTTGTTTCCTTATTTTTACAGAAAAGATAAAAAATGGCACAAACTTTCTTTGCTTTCATTGATTAAGAAATGAAAACTAAAAACCTGCCTGATATTATTGTTTATTTTGTTATTGCATTAACAGCCGCATTGTTATTTATCCCTTTTCTTGGCGGTGTTCACCTTTTTGACTGGGATGAGATTAATTTTGCCGAATCGGCAAGGGAAATGATCGTTTCAGGCGATTACATGACCGTTCAGGTAGATTATATGCCTTTTTGGGAAAAACCTCCGCTGTTCATCTGGATGCAGGTGCTTTCCATAAAAATATTCGGTGTTAATGAGTTTGCTGCCCGTTTTCCCAATGCCGTTTGCGGCATTATCACACTCTTGATTTTATATTCCATAGGGAGGAAAAACTACGATCGGGCTTTCGGCTTATTCTGGGTATTGACATACGCCGGTTCTCTGCTGCCCTTTCTTTATTTTAAGTCAGGGATCATCGATCCGTGGTTTAACCTCTTCATCTTCCTGGGAATATTTAAGATCACTCTTTATTTTGCACTTGAAAAAGGCAAATTGCTTAATATTTCTCTTGCGGCCCTTTTCATTGGCCTTGCCATCCTTACCAAAGGACCTGTGGCTTTACTGATATTCCTGCTCACGGTATTAATATATTGTTTGCTGCAAAAATTCAGGATACATGTTAAAATAAAGGATATTTTACTGTTTACAGCCATCATAATCGTTACCGGGGGATTCTGGTTCCTGCTGCAAATCATCAGGGGAAATTTTTCCGTTATTGTCGATTTTATTGAATATCAGGTACATCTCTTCCAATCCCGCGGCGCAGGTCATGGCGGCTTTCCTTTGTATCATGTTATTGTACTGATGGTCGGTGTTTTCCCGGCATCACTGCTGGCTGTTCCCGGTCTTTTTCATAAGACAAAAGGCAATAAACAACAGATTACTTTTACAGTTTTTATGAAAATACTTTTTTGGACGGTGTTGATATTGTTTTCGATTGTCAAAACAAAAATTGTTCATTATTCGTCTCTTTGTTATTTTCCTTTAACATATTTTGCCGCCTTAATTCTCCATAATATCAGTTGCGGTCATTACAAGCCAAAAAAAATACTGATACTTTTAATGGCAGGTATGGCCATGCTGTATGCCCTGACCGTGGCCGTACTGCCTTTTATTGACAATTATAAATCGGTGCTGTTGGACCGGTTTATTATTGATGATCCTTTTGTTCTGGCTTCTATCAATGCCGATGCCGGATGGAAAGGTTTCGAAGGAACTGCAGCGATAGTATTGGTTATTGGAACAATATTGCTGATAACCAGTGGTCGTGAATCCAGACTCATAAAAGGATTGTCTGCGCTGTTTGTAAGTTTTTGCCTGTTTACCTTACTGTGTATCATATTCTTCACACCTCGGATTGAAAGATATTCGCAACATGCTGCCATAGAATTCTTTAAATCAGTGAGTCATGAGGATGCTTATGTTGAAACATTGGGATATAAAAGTTACGCCCACCTGTTTTACGCACAGAAAAAGCCTTCATCCAATCCCGGCGCACGTTCGAAGGATTGGTTGTTGACAGGTAATATCGATAAAAAGGTATATTTGTCTATGAAAACAGATAAAAAGGATCACTATCTTTCACAATTCCCTGAATTGAAGTTTTTATATGAAAAAAACGGTTTTGTATTCTGTATTCGTGAAATTCCTTAAAAAATCATGATAAAGGAAAAGAGAGTTACCATAGTGCTTCCGGCCTATAACGCTGAAAAAACCCTGGAACAAACATACCGCGAGATTCCGTTTGATATCGTTGATGATATCATTTTGGTGGATGACCTTAGTCATGACAATACAATCAGTAAGGCCAGGGAACTCGGTATCAAGCACATTGTTGCCCATACTCAGAATAAAGGCTATGGTGGCAATCAGAAATCATGTTATAATAAGGCCCTTGAAACCGGATCAGATATTGTGGTCATGCTTCATCCTGATTATCAGTATGATCCAAGACTTATCCATTCTATGTGTTACCTTATTGCCAACGGCGTGTATGAGGTTGTGCTGGGTTCACGTATCCTGGGAAAAGGAGCTTTGAAAGGCGGTATGCCATTCTATAAATATGTTGCCAACCGGTTGTTGACCATGGGCCAGAATATTATGATGAATCAGAAACTGTCGGAATACCATACAGGCTATCGTGCGTTTACCAGGAATGTTCTGGAATCAATTGATTACAATGCCAATTCCGATGATTTTGTATTTGATAACCAGATGCTGGCACAGATCTTTTATGCCGGTTTTGAAATAGCCGAAATTACATGTCCGACAAAATATTTTGAAGAGGCTTCTTCAATCAACATTTCCAGGAGCATGAAATACGGGCTTGGTGTCATTAAAGTATCGTTCATGTACTTTTTGCAAAAAGCCGGATTGTTCAGGTTTCGGATCTTTAAGAAAAAATGATAATGCATATTCTTCTACAATATAACTCTTTATGGCAGAAGCTGCCTGTTACGGTATAATTTTATAATTTTATCAGATTCCGATAATTTAAATCACGCCATATGAAACTGAATAATCTAATGCGTATACCACTGCAAATCACCCTGGCATCACTTTTATTTGCCGGGAATTCTTGTGAATCCGAAGAACCCTGGGTAAAGCTCTTTAACGGGAAGGACCTTTCCGGTTGGACACAAATAAACGGAACCGCTCCCTATTTGGTTGAAAACGGTGAGATTGTCGGCCGCACCATTCCCGGCAGTCCTAACAGTTTTCTCTGCACCGACTCTGTCTTTTCTGATTTCATTCTTGAGTTTGAGGTGTAAAAGGACTGTGTTCTGAATTCTGGGGTGCAGATCAGAAGTAACAGTTATCCTGAGTATCAGGATGGACGGGTGCATGGATACCAGATTGAAATAGAGAGCAGACCTGAACGGCGTTGGTCGGGAGGTATATACGACGAAGCACGTCGCGGCTGGCTTTATAATCTCTCCGATAATGAAGCCGGAAGAATGGCCTATCGTTTTGGGGAATGGAACAAATACCGGATAGAAGCTGTAGACACTTCAATAAAGGTTTGGATTAATGGCGTGCCAACGGCTAATCTTGTTGATGATATGACACCGTCAGGCTTCATAGGATTGCAGGTGCATTCTGTCGGTGATGACTCAGCTTTGGCCGGACTTGAAGTGCGGTGGAAAAACATCCGTATTATCACAGAAGATGTTGAGAAGTACGTGACACCAATGGATCTAATGGCTTATTATACCGATAACAATCTTACCAGTCAGGAAATTGAGCAGGGATGGCAACTTTTGTTTGACGGAAAAACGACAAACGGTTGGAGAAGCGCATACAAGGACAGTTTTCCTGAAGAGGGCTGGATAGTGAAAGACGGATTGCTTATCGTTGAGGCTTCTGATGGTGCCGAATCACAGCATGGTGGAGATATAGTAACCATTGAAGAGTATGCTGATTTTGAACTTGAACTTGATTTCAGGCTTACAAAAGGAGCCAACAGCGGAATAAAATATTTTGTAACTGAAGCAGAGGAAGGGAATATGGGATCGGCAATCGGACTTGAATATCAGTTGCTTGATGATGACAACCATCCTGATGCAAAACTGGGCAATCATGAGGGCAGCCGCACGGTGGCATCTCTGTACGACCTGATCAGGGCAGAAAACAAGCTGGTATTTCCTCCGGGTCGATGGAACAGGGCCCGGATCGTGTCAAGGGACAATCATGTTGAACATTGGCTGAACGGGATAAAAGTGCTGGAATATGAAAGGAATACACCGGCATTCAGACAGCTGGTGAAAGAAAGTAAATATAAGATCTGGCCGGGCTTTGGAGAAGCAGCGGGCGGGCATATCCTGCTGCAGGACCATGGGAATGAGGTGGCGTTTAAGAATATAAAGATAAGACGGTTGTAGTTGTTGTGATTGTTGTGATGGTTGTGGATGTATGTCTGGGAGTCTTGCAGTCTTGCAGTCATGCAGTTTTGCAGTCTCCTGGTCTCCTAGTCTCTGAGTCTCTATGTCTCCAATTTCTTTTTTCTTTGTTCTTTGCTCTTTTATCTTTAATCCGATATCTTTATAAATAAATCTTCATTCAAATGACTACCCGACGCGATTTCATCCGGAAAACCACCCTCGCCGCTACCGGGATCACCCTGGGCGGACTGGGCATGAAAGCAGTAAGTTATAAGCGGATACCCGGATCCAATGACAGGGTCAGGATAGGGGTGATCGGTTTCTCCGACCGATTCAGGTATTCCCTTTATCCCTGTTTTCTCGACCACGCTGAAAGCCTTAACATGGAAATTGCGGCTGTATCAGATATCTGGAGCCAGCGCAGGGATGAAGCCAAAGCCTTTCTTACGCCGCGTTATCCGACGGTCAGGATCGCACGCAACAATGAAGAATTGTATGAAGGGCACGATGTTGACGCCGTCATCATCAGCACGGCTGATTTTCAGCATGCCCTGCATCTGGCAGAGGCTGTTAACGCCGGATGCGATGCCTATGTTGAAAAGCCATTTGCCGAAACAATGGAAGACAACCGCATTGCCCTGGCGGCCGTGCAAAAATCAGGCAGGATCGTGCAGGTGGGATCGCAGCGCCGAAGCGGCCTGAACTATATTGCAGCCAATGATTATATCCGTTCGGGTAAATTCGGCAGGATTACCATGGTTGAGATGTGCTGGAATGTCAACCAGCCCGGGCGCTGGAGAAGACCAAAAGAGGTGGCCATGGTGCGGGAAGGGGATGTGGACTGGAAACGTTACCTGATGAACCGCCCCTTTGAACCATGGGATCCTCGTAAGTATATAGAATACAGACTTTTCTGGCCATATTCCTCCGGCATACCCGGTCAGTGGATGTGTCACCAGATTGATACCGTCCACTGGTTCACCGGTCTGCAATATCCCCGGAGTGTCGCGGCCAACGGAGGCATCTATGCCTGGCAGGACGGAAGAACAAATGCAGATACCATGACAGCAGTCTTTGATTACGGTCCGAAAGATGATCCAAAATCCGGGTTTCAGGTGGTTTATTCTTCGCGTATGCATAATTCGGCCGGAGGGGTAAAGGAATTGTATTTTTCCAACGGCGGCTGCCTGAACCTCGACACCAACCGGGTCACGCCGGATGGCGGACTTGAAGAACGACATGCCGGGGTCATGAATATGGAGCCCAATCTGCTGCAACCTTATGATTTACCCGCTATGAAAGCCGAAGCAGGCGCCAACACCGGATCCGATCCGATGACCTCGGCCCATATGCGCAACTGGATGGAATGCATACGCAGCCGGGAAACGCCCCATGCCGATGTGCTCGACGGGTACCATCATTCCATTGCGGTGATCATGACCACAGCGGCCCTTCATACCGGGAAGAAAGTGACCTTTGATGAAACAAAACAGGAGGTGATGGCAGGGGATGTGGTGTTTGGGATGTGAAGTGGAGAAGAGGAGATTGAGAGAAGGGGAGAAGGTGAAACAGTGGAAAAGTGGAAAAGTGGAAAAGTGGAAAAGTGGAAAAGTGGAACTGAAAATAAGAATGAGAATGAGAATGAGGGAGATTTGGTGTTTGGGATGTGAGGGGAGATCGGAATCAGAATGAGAATGAGAATGAGAATGAGAATGAGAATGAGAAGGAAGAAGAGCCCCGGAGGGGCGATATTATGGTAGCCTCAGGACAAAGATATTGCAGGAAGCGCTGCAGGCAATAGATGGCCGGATGCAATGACAATATATGCAGCGAAAATAAATATGGTTATGAGCAATGAACAATAGTCAATAAACAATGAACTATCTGCAATAGAATTTACACGCTATGATAAATGTGATATTGATAATCTTTTACAGTACTATTTTGGCAGCCGGCACTATGCCGAATGCAAGTGATACGGTATATGGACTTAACAATACCTCCGCCGAATTCAGGCAGGACACAGTCCTGAAAAAGATTGACATATTATTCAACAGCCGTCTTTTCACAACGTTCCGCTATGCCGATACCCTGGAGAAACCTGTATTTTTTCCGGTTTATGCTCCTTCCGGTGTGGCCGTCACCCGCGGTTACCCCATCGATCCGAAACAGGGAGAGCGTACCGACCACCCCCACCACACCGGTTTGTGGTTCAACTATGGTGATGTCAATGGCATCGATTTCTGGAATAACTCCCGGGCCATTCCTGCGGAAAGACGATGCAGCTATGGGAAAATTATCTGCAGTCAGAACTCCATTTTCGTAAACAGGGAAGACGGTTCCTTACAGATGGTATCTTTATGGATTGATTGCAACGGCGGGGTTTTGCTCGAAGAAAAGACAATTTATCGTTTCGCCCCTGAATCTCCGCAGGTTTATTCGATGAAAAGATATACCCGTTTAACTGCCCTTACCGACAGTGTTGTGTTTGGCGACAGCAAGGAAGGTATGCTGGGCATCAGGGTTGCACGATCCTTTGAAATGCCGATTGCAAAACCTGCGGTACTGTATGATACCATTTTGGGTATTAAAGGTGAGCCGCGAATTGATTCAACCGGAGTAAATGGCCGTTATACGGGAAGCAACGGTTTGTCAGGTAAAGCGGTATGGGGCACACGGAACAGCTGGATAACGCTTTCTGCCGAAAAAGAAGGCGATTTCATTTCCATTGCCATGGCTGATCATCCCGAAAATCACGGATTCCCTTCCTACTGGCATGCAAGGGATTACGGGCTGTTCTCGGTGAATAACTTCGGCGTTAGAACCTATGACCCGCAACAAGCAGAGGCAAGATTAGTATTGAAAAAGGATGAATCGATAACGTTCCGCCATCTGCTGCTGGTTAAGTCCGGCGGATTTCTATCGGATGAAGAGATGGAGGAGCATGCCCGGAAATTCTGGAATGACGGTCAAAAGTGAGGGTGGAAAAGTGGAACGGTGGAACGGTGGAAAGGTGGAACTGGAAATCAGAATGAGAATGGGAATGAGAATGAAGAAATTTAGCCCCTGGTAATAACCCAGGGAAATCAGGTTAAGAAGACCAGAAGACCAGAAGACCAGAAGACCAGAAGACCAGAAGACCAGAAGACCAGAAGACCAGAAGACCAG
>JAFGTR010000054.1 GCA_016934055.1 Bacteroidales bacterium
CAGACCATCAGACCATCAGACCAGAAGACCATCAGACCATCAGACCAGAAGACCATCAGACCATCAGACCATCAGACCAGAAGACCATCAGACCATCAGACCATCAGACCAGAAGACCAGAAGACCAGAAGACCAGAAGACCATCAGACCATCAGACCATCAGACCAGAAGACCATCAGACCATCAGACCTTACGGCAGGCAGGCAACCCTATCAACCACAACCACCACAACCACCATAACAATCACAGCCACCATAACAATTATAACAATTCCAACAACTCCAACCTGTGACTGCCAAAACAACCTGCAACCGGCAACATCCACTGTGCCAGGAAGACTGACAACCCTCAACCCTCAACCCTCAACCCTCCCTTCTCATACCTCATCCTGAACTATCGGCAATATCCCTTTTAACCTGTAAATGGGATGTATATATTTGCGGAGTGCTTTTCTGCGGAGCTGGAACCAGCCTCCTATCAACATAGTTATGGCACCGCCGCCAAGCATAGTATAGGCAATACCTATACCGCTTGCAACACTGCCGGCCAGCAGATTGCCCATGGGCATCATTCCCATCAGCGCCATGGAGTAAAAACTCATAACGCGACCCCGTTTATCATCTTCAGCAAGGGTTTGCAGCAGGGTATTCAGAGCGGCAATTGAGAGGATCATAGAAAAACCGCCAATAAAGAACAGCAACAATGAAAGCCAGATATTGGCCGACATAGAAGCCAACATAAGTGATAATCCCAACACCACAACGTTGAAAGATATTATACCGCCTACACCCAGAACCGATTTACGCCCTGCCATATAAAGTGCCCCTAATAATGCGCCGGCACCAAGGGATGACATCAGGAATCCTAATGTGTCTGATCCGCCGCTGAGAATTTCTTTGGCATAGGCCGGCAATAAAACTATAAAAGGGAATCCTGTCAGGCTCATTGCGGCAATGAGGAACAAAAGCGTGCGGATGGGTACCGACTGAAAGGTATATTGTAATCCTTCAGTAAAACTACTCTTCAGGTTAACAGATTTTGTTGCTGTCTTCCTGACAGGAATTTTTATTTTCAACAGGGCAACGATAACGGCAAGAAAACTGGTCGCATTCAACAGAAAACAAATGCCTTCTCCGACGATGGCAATTGTGACCCCTGCAATAGCAGGGCCAACCAGTCTGGCTGCATTAAAAATAGCGGAGTTTAACGCAATGGCATTTCCAAGTTGTTCGGGTTTTTCAATGAGGTCTATTACCAGTGAATGTCTAGCAGGTGCATCAAAGGCGCTTATTATACCGAAAACAATGCTCAGAGCTATAATATGCCAGACCTCGATAAGGTTAAAAAGCACCAAAAGTGCCATGGTTAATGCATGCAACAAAAAAAACACCTGGGCAAGCAGCATCATTGTGTGACGGTTGTAACGGTCAGTCAGAACCCCTGACAGTGGTGAAAGTATAAACATGGGGATCTGGCTTGTGAAGCCTACCAAACCCAGCAGGAATACCGATCCGGTTAACCGGTATACCAGCCAGCTCAGTGCAACATTTCCCATCCAGGTGCCGATAAGCGACACACCCTGGCCGATAAAATATAACCTGTAATTTCGCGAACGAAGTGAAGAAAAAATATTCTTTGCGTTTTTCAGATTTTTCGGAATAACATCAGACAAGGTCATATTAATAAAGGATCATGGTGCGCTGTGGTAAAATTAAAAAACTGTCGGGTTATATAAAAGAAATGTCAGATTTTCAATAATATGTAATGATAAGAATGATCATTTAACATAGAATGTTGAACTGAACGGATATTTTTAATAACTTTCACTATCACAAATTGATAAAAAATTCACCTTTAGGGGAAACATGATAAAGGAAATCAGGTTATTTGTTCTTATGCAATAATATTTATATCAAACGTTAAATCAATAAACTGTTGTTGTTATGAAAACCCAGATCATTGTCAGGAAAAAGCATACAGGCAGAAAGCTTGTGCTTTTGAACACCCTTGTTAAACGTGAAACCATCTTTAAAACAGCCAGAAATTCTTCTGTTAAGCTGGCTCATTTTAACGATTATATGGCGATGCCTGAGAAATATATCCAGGCCTTCTCGGAAGGTGACGGCATTTATTTTGAAGGATTAAATGTTGCCGTTATAAATTATCATAAGGAGGAAGAGCTTTCCTATATGAAAAAGGGCCTTGAACAAAACGAAATATTGAGTGCTGAACCTGAACGTTATGTATATGCCATTGACCGGTACGATTATCTGAGAGGTTATCGCGATGGCATAAATTCGCTTATTGAGAACTACAGTAAACTCGAAGAAGAAGCCACAGAAGACAAGGCAATGGGTGAGCGCAGAAGAAAATTTACAGATGATGAACGGGCAAGCTGGGGTATTAAGGCTACAAAAGTCCTTGATTCATCTTATACCGGCAAAGGCATTAACATAGCTGTGCTTGATACCGGGGTATTTAAAAAACATGTTGACCTGAACGGCAGGAAAATCAGCACAAAAAAATTTGTCAGCACCGGGTCAGCAGGGGATGTTGACGGACATGGCTCACATTGTGTGGGAGTAGCATGTGGATTTACCGATGAAGCCGGAATAAGATATGGGGTTGCTGCAAAATCAAATATCTTTTGCGGTAAAGTTTTGAATGATGAGGGTGAAGGCACCGACGGAAGCATCCTGGCCGGAATCGAATGGGCCCTCAGGAAAAAGTGCAGGGTGATAAGCATGTCACTGGGCGCCCCATGTGAGGTTGATGAGCCCTGGTCAAAAACCTTTGAAAATGTGGCAAAACGGGCTATGAAAATGGGATGTCTCATCGTTGCAGCTGCCGGAAATGAAAGCAATCGTCCTTTTTTGGCTGCCCCCGTTGGCCATCCGGCTAACTGCCCTTCAATTTTTGCCGTTGGCGCTGTTGACAGTGGCCTAAGAATCGCCCGGTTCTCATGTGGCGGCATTAACCAAAACGGAGGTCAGGTTGACCTGGTGGCCCCCGGCGTTTCAGTTTACAGCATGATAAACAAGCAACATGAACATGAAAAATGGGATGGTACCAGCATGGCTACACCTTTTGTCTCAGGAATTGCAGGCTTGTATTTCGAACAGAATCCTGATGCTGCACCTTTAGATGTATGGTCTTTGCTGACCCAGAATGCCAGAAGACTCAATCTGAGTTCGTTTGACGCGGGTTCCGGGCTGGTGCAGGCCCCACTTGATTGATAAAAATATGAAAAGAACAGTTAAACAAAGTTTTATTGCATCTGTTCATGATGATTACATGGATCAGATTGATCAGATTGCTGACCAACTGAAATCAAAAGGATGCGAAATTAAGGATGTGCTTAAGATTTCAGGGGTGATTACAGGGAAAGTGAAGATGCATGTAAACCTTAAAGACCTGCAAATTGAAGGTGTTGTTTCAATTGAGAAACAAAGGATTATGAAGAAGAAATAACCTCTTATCGTTTTTTTAAATGTCTGAAAAACAGGAGAAATGCTATCAGCAATATACCGGAACCTGTTAAGATCAGATTTCTGCCCTTATGACTGAAAAGAGGTTCATTATTGCCAATTAATATGAAAGCCGACCAGTAAAATGGATGTGCAGTGCTGAAATTTTCAGCATGTTTCAGGTAGTCAAGCTTTGCATTCCTTAAGGCAATATCTTTTTTGTACCCCTTTTTAAGGTTACGGCAAAATGCCATTATTATTTCGTAAGCAGATTGATCGTTTATTTTCCAAAGGCTCATGATCATGCCCGGGCATCCGGCATATTTAAAGGCTCTTCCAATGCTGATCAGGCCTTCTCCTTTCAGAAGTTTACCTTTGCCTGTCTCACAAGCGCTTAAGATAATCAGTCTGGAATTCAAATTCATATTGAATATCTCGTTGATATATATCACATTGTCCTCAGTCTCACTTTTTAAATCAATATTATCGGATAATGTTGAGAAAAATATACCTGATAGTTCCGGTATGGAATCATTTATGATGGTATGAGCAGCAATGTGAATTATTTTGGAAGCTGATGCCATTTCTTTAAAGGCTCTTTCATTTGCGTCTTCTGCCAGGTATGCCTTTCCATTGAAAAGGCCGGCAGCATCTTTTATTTCACTGATGTTGTATTTAAGGGGTGTTAAATATTCGGTCGTGCCTCTTCCTAAAACAACAATATTTTCATGACCTTCATGCTGCATGTACGACGGTGCAAAGCCCATATAAATATTCCGGCTTTTGGGTGCGTTTTTAAGATTATGATAATCAACCAGCAATTCTGCTGAAAACTCGTACCTGAACAGGTAATGCTTTATGGCATAATCAAGATCCTTATAATTCACAGTCTGGAAATTCCCGGGTGTTTCATTGATCAGAAGTTCGAAAGGCAAAAAGCAAAGCTTATCATCAGGGATGATGATGATACGGCGTGGTTTTTTGAATTCTGACATGACAGGTTTCAGCAGTATTTCATATAACGATCCGGCCTGGCTGGTAAAAATCTTATAAACTTCAGGATCTGCACTTTCTTCGTCAATATTTGTATCTGTAAGGCTGTTCAGAAAACCATTCAGAGAGCTGCTGAAATCATTGTCAATGGAAATCAGTTTGAAAACAGCTTTTTTTCTGCTGAAAGCAATCAGACTGATATAATCATCACCCACCATGTACTCAATGACAAGGTTGTCCATTTTGAATTTTTGTATTTCTTTAACAGATGGCACCTCATTTTTATACTTCAGGTTGTAATAGTTGGGATACCTTTCCTCCAATTCCTTCAGGAAGTTATTATAGGAGTGTTGCGTTTCGGTATATTCGTACTGGCAATTCTTTATTAATTGTTGATTGGCATCAGCAAATTTCAGTTTATAAAGCCTGTTCTGCAACTCCACCATTTTGTTTTTATACTGACTTTCTTTGGTTACCAGCATATCAGGTATATTACTGAAGTTCCTTGCATTATAGGCTTTTATAGCATCCAGAAGTACCTGGTTCTTGCTTTTTTCCATAAAGTAAAAGGCCAGTTCAACAATAGAATCATGGGGCAGCAATGTATAGGTCAAATAAGAGGCTTTAATGGCATTGTTATACATGCCCCTGATATCTGTCACGAAAAACTCTTTGAAATCATCGGTGTTTATTTTATGGCGGAATTCATCGGTTACAAATGAAGCAAGACGGTAGGATGAAAGAGACTGAAGCAATAATGTGGTTTTTTCTGCACAGTTTTCGGACTGTTTCATCAGAGTTACGGCTTTTGACAGCAATAGCCTGATCACAGTTCTGTCAGGCAGAATTGATTTCAGTTCCGGATTTTTACTGTTGTTTTGATTGTAGGATGAATCCCTGTAGAGAATTGAAAAGGCAAGCTGATAATTCTTGATGGCCTCCGGATATTGTTTCAAATTCTGATGCGAATCCCCGATTTTTAACAGCAGTTGGGCTTTTTTATAGGCATTGAAATACTTATCGTTGTCAAGACCTTTATACATCTTTTGATAGTATTGTAGTGCGCCGGAAAAATCATTGAAACTGTACAGGCAGTCGCCATAATATTCATATGTCTTTATGATGCCGGGATCATCAGGATGTTGCAATGAAAGTGATTTATCCAGGCATATAAGGGCTGAGTCACGAAGGCCGAGTTGTTGATAAATGAGTGCCAGGATATTGTAATTTGAAACAGTATATCGCATCCAGTTGTATTCATGCTTTTTCCCGGCAATTTGGTCCAGGGCAGCGGTATAATAGGATTTGGCCTTTGTGTAATCTTTTATCCTGAAGAAATAACTGCCCAGATACAGGCGATGCAGGTAGGAATAGTAAAACTGTTCGTCTTTTTCATCGGGGATAAACTTTTCAGCCAGTATGTAATACTCATATACTTTTTCATACAATCCCATTTTCATGTACAGATCGGCAATGTAAGCATAGGCATTAAATACAGACTTTTTATCGGCAGCTTTTCTTGTTTTAAGTTCCTGAATCAATGACTGAAATACTTCAATGGCTTTGCTGAATTCGCCATTGTTCCTGTAGTACAGACCAATCATGGTATACATGTCACCCCGGATATTGTACCCGGGATCAAGGGAATCGAGAACAGACGGCTTTGATTGCAATATACGCATTCCTTTTTCAGTTGCCTTCTTTTGCATCTCATGCCGGTAATGCTGGTCGGAGATATAGGCCAGTTCACTCAAGGCCTGCAGACAAAGGTCCCAGTTTCCGGATTCTTCGCTCAGACTTATAATTTTTAACAGATAATGACTGGCACTGTCAAAATTGTTGCGGATAAATCCGGCTTTATCCAGGTAATTGAAATAGCTGTCTATCTTCTTCCGGCCATCATCAGCTGGTGATGGATAACCGGAAGCCATTACCACGGCATAAATGAAAAACAGGGTTAATAATAACCGGTTCAGCTTCATATGTGACGGAATCCTGTTGCAGAAAGAATATGGAGATTTGTATGCCCGGCATTAATCAAATTTGATATAGAAGATTTCATGCCCATCTGGAAAAGCAGGCTTATTCGGAATGGTTATCTTCACCACGGGTGATTTCACAGACTTATTTAAATGAAATACAGCCTTTGTCGGGTAAAACCTGCCATAGATGGAAGAAACGGGTTTATCACCTGAAACAGCTGAGGTTGAGTCGATAATTTTATTCTCTGCATCAACAATGTAAGCTAAATTATCTGGTTGCAAAGGTATGGAAGTATAGTAAACGACTTCAATCTTTCCTATCTTCTGACAGTTTCCTATAACCATGGTTGTGGTGTCCGGTTCAGGAGGCCATACTGAGAGATAAGACTGTGCCGCGGATGAACCGAATGAATCTGCCGGAATAATGCCGGGACGTTGCATGATGGTTAACATTAATGTTGTATCAGGAGGAGGTGGTGGTATGGTAAATCGCACGAATATGTAATTGTTTGTACAGGAAAGAAGCATAATAATAATAATAATCGGAATGATCAGCATGACTTTTGAATGCATAACGTTTTTCATGGCGATGGGTTTTAGTTACTAATTTTGCATTAATAATATATAAATATCCGATATTATTATTCAAAAGTCAATATTTTCAGCATGAATAATGTTTGATTAATTTATTCAGCTCAGCAGCGATACGCCTTTGAGCATACCTTTCTTTTTGCGCCATGCATTGCACGAAATACCAGTCTTCAATTATCTGTATCTCAGAGCAACTCGACATGAAATGGACAATCTTACTTAGTGTTTCAATGCTTTGCTGATTTGCTGCCTGTATTAATCTGAGAACGCCATTTTTGTATATCTGTACATCGTACCGGTTGGGATAGAATTTTCCGAGCATCAATGAATCAAGCCTGGCAAATTCAAGATCATCAGCCAGTACATTTCTTTCAGGATCCCTGCGCTGAAAAGCAAGTGTGAAAAAATGCTGTAACCAGTTCATTCGTTTATCGGCAAATGAATGATCTGGCAAAGGTGTCATGCTCTTTAACCGTTCACCATGGATAAATACATCGGGTATCGGAATGCCGTTATTTGAGACTGCTTTGGTAAAATGGATTATCACCTCTTCCTTTTTCCCTATTTCCTGCAGAAATTCAATGTCTTCAATGACATGATCAAAAGAGGTTTCGGCTTTCTCAAGCCTGTATAATATCTTCCAGTAAATTTTGTTATGCAGTTTTCGTTTATGCAGTCCCTCAATAAATTCACTGATCCACTGTGATCGTAAACGGCCTGATAGCATGAAATCATCATCTTCAAGTATAAAAATTCCTGCTCCAGTCATCCTGTTTATCATTTCCATCTCGTCGAGCAGATATCCCGGAGAGCAGTTTATTTGCTTCTTTTCACCAGAGATGGCATATGACTTTCTTATCCTGTAATAAATGCTGTTATGATAATTATTTTCAGGACTCCTGATCACCGTATTCAGTGATTTTTTCCGGATTTTAAGCGGCTCATTCATATCAGGGAATGGCACAATGGTCATATTATCAGGCATAATGTGTGTTTTTGACATTGTCCAGTTGTTGATCTGACTTTTAATAGCGTTCATAACCGATGTTTTTTTTCCGCATTTGACTTCAGTTTTTCAGATTGAAGGCAATGACCTTTGACTATATAAACAGACACAGGGTAAGATTTAAAGAAAGCACCAGGCAAATAATATGCCTGGTGCACGCTGCGACCCGGTTGGATTAATGATAGGGTGGCAAGGAGGTTTTTCATTTATATCAGTTTTTGGGAACATGCCCCGTCGGGTAATCAACTAATTGATGCATTGTTTTAAATTAGTCGGTGATTTGATAAAAATGTCAATGAAAAAAATGACTTATTTATAGTTTATTGATATATTTATTTGATAATTAAAAGGATAGATTGTTTGTGGAACCGTTGGAAAAAAGGAGGATAATAATTATGATAAAATAAATTCTATTGCTATTATTATGGTAGTATTCAATGTTTCATGAAAGATAACGAGATTGTAAGCCGGATAATGCAGGGTGGCCATTCTATGGAGAAATGCCTGGAAACTTTTTACAGGGAAAATATCCGTTTTGTTGGTGTAATGGCCAAAAAACACCAATTAGACAGAGAATCACTGATGGATGCTTATTCCGATTCAATCATTGATTTTAAGGAACAGATAAGGAAACAGAAGTTTCAGCAGAAGTCGAAATGCTCAACATATTTTTACAGTATTTTTAACAATAAATGCATTGACATTTTGCGAAAGAAAACGACGAATATTATAACACATGAAATACCTGAGCATTTGAAGGACACATCACCTGATATTGTTAATGAAATGACCTCCGCAGACAGAATACATTACCTGGAGGCTATTATAAACCAGCTTGGCTCACGATGCAGGGAGATTTTAATGGACTGGAATGACGGATATTCCATGGAAGAAATTGCCCGGCGTAATAATCTTTTAAACGCAAATGTTGCACGAAGTAAAAGATACAGTTGTTTGCAGCAGCTCATGGAAATAGCCGGCAGACATAAAAATTATGCAAATTGAAAAAGATAATACTTAATTCAACGTCGATAAGTAAAACCGAATTATGTCCCTCTCCCGGAGAGGGTGCAGGGAGAGGATAAAAATAATCCTTAACTTAATGACATTGATACTTAATTTAAAAAAATGAAAATTGATCTGGCCATATTGGAAAAATACACAGAAGGGAGAATGAGCCCGGAAGAGAAGAATGACTTTGAAAAGAGAATAAAGGATGAACCTGGTTTTAAGGAGGAACTGGAAAATTTTATATTGTCAAAATCAGCAATAAGATTTGCTTCCAATAAACGGTTAAAAACTAAACTTGATGACATCGGTGCTGCCCTGGAAGATAAGTATACCCGGAAAACAAGAACTCTTGCATATCTGATGGCTGCAGCCGGTGTTGCTTTGCTGATCGGTATGGGATGGCTTATGAACCATAACTTTCAACCACGGAAATCTTATGAGGAGATTTTCCTGTCTTATTATCAACGGCCTGAAATTAACGAAATGAGTTTTCGGAGCACTGCCGGTGACTCTGTTATGATGAAATGGCATAAGGCAATGGATCACTATACTGCAGGTGATATGCAGGAAGCTATAACCGAGTTTGGTCATATTACTGATATGTCCGATGTTACTTTTTCATCCCGGACAAGTTTTTTTCTGGGTATCTGCTATCTGGAATCAAACCAGCCTGAAGCTGCGCTGCAGGCGTTTAACCGGGTGAAAAAAAACAGCTCTTATGGTTACGAAACGCAATTCTATAAGGCTTTATGCTATATTAAACTGGGCAAACAGGAAGATGCTGTTGAGCTTCTTGATATCGTAAGGCAGGACAACAATCATCCCCGCCGAAAGGAAGCAGCAAAATTACTAAAAGACCTGGACCGGTTAATACGATAGTTGATTTATTCTACCGAGCCAAATACTTTTTCGAGTATATTACCAACGGCAGTCTTGGCCCATGCCAGGGGATCCCTGCGTATTTTTATTTCTTCTTTGCCAACCATTAAAAATAAGCCGTTAAGTGCTTTTTGTGTTGAGAACTCACCGAGGTCAGTATTTATTGATGCTGGCAGGTTAAGACTCTGGCCCATCATTTCTGCCAGTGTCAATGCAGTTTGCACATCAGTTCTGCTAAGAAAACTATTGTATGTGGTTGTAACGTCATTCCATAATTCTGTGGCTGAATAATTGCCTACAAGATCTTTGTCAAGTGATGCATTGATCTTGGGAGCATACAGGTTAGTCAGCGGATCGTAAGTCTGCTGGGATAAATACTTGGTCGCTGCTGTTGAATCAAAATCTTCAATTGAAGTGGACTTTGTTTGTGAAGGCACTACGCCATGCAGAATGTCCCAACCTTGCGCAATGGTCAGTCCTGTTATGGCATTTTTAAAAATGGGAGCCGCTTCTTTGGCAGCATTTTCAGCTGAGCGGTTCACGGCCAGAATGACATCCTCAAATTTATCTTCCAGTCCGATGGTACTGCTGATCAATGCCAGTGTTGAATTGCCGTTTATGGCATTGCGCAATGAAACAACTTCCGGTGGCAAAGGAATTTTAACCAGGGCGTTACCATAATAACCATCAGTCAGCGAAAGATTACCTGAAGCTGAATCACTGCCGACATTAAGTGCCGTTTTAAGACCTTCAATGATTTCTTCTTCGGTCAAACCCTCCGGGACATTGTCTTCAAGCCATTCGCAGCCGGCAACCATCAGGGCTATAACACCAATTGAAAGCAATACTTTTTTCATGATCCGTCTGTTAATTTGTTTTTCATATTAACGTAATTATAAAGATAAGGTTTTAGTATATCAGAAAAAAAGCATTTCACTTCAATATGACAAACGTAATGGAAGATATTGTCATATTTTTTGTAAATTGGAATTATAAAACAGGAAATGACCTCGACTTAAACAATAGAAGATAATTACATTTTGCGCATAACCGGGGAAATGACAAATAAAACACATTTTCAAGCAAAAAAGGCACTGATTTTTTACGTGTTGTTGTTTTTTCATGCTCTTTGCAGCAGTGCCCAAACAAAACAGTATGTTAGTTCAGGCTATCTGTTCAGGAACATTACCATGGAACAAGGGCTTCTTAATAACAAAGTCAATGCAGTTTGTCGTGATAATGACGGATTTATGTGGTTCGGCACAAACGAAGGCCTTAACAGGTTTGATGGTTATCAGCTTAAATCATACCATAGCAGGGAAGATGATATAACATCAATAAACAATGACCTTGTTCGGTATATTATTGTTGACAGTGAAAAGAGGTTATGGATTGCAACAGATGGCGGGACGGCCTTGTATGACAGGGAAAGGGATGCATTTAAACGCATACGTTATAAAAATGACCAACCATTATCAGAAGTAATATGGGAAATTGTTGAAATTGGCCGCGATTCATTATTGCTGGCTTCTTCAGCAGGGTTGTTCCTCCTGGACGGGCGGTCTCTTACAGCTGAGAATGTGGATGTAAAATACGGGCTCTCTGATAATACCGAAGTATCTGCTTTGTGCAAGGATCTGCGGGGTAATATTTATATCGGGACCCTGCTGCATGGGATATTCGTATATGACGGCAAATTGGGGGAAAGCCGGCATTATAAAAATATCCCCGGAGACAGAACGTCTTTGAGCGCGAATCGTATTGAATGTATTTCAGAGGATCAGGAGGGAAACATATGGATCGGGACCTTTGAGGACGGACTGAATTTTTTTGATCCTGATGGCTCTGTTTTTGAATGGATTGACCTTGACCGTAATGAAAATTTCAATATAAGGGTCAGAGACATAGTCACTGACAGATTCGGAAGGTTATGGGTGGGAACATACAAGGGACTTTACCTTAAAGAAGATGGCAGCCGCCTGTTTACTTTATATGCCCACAACCGGTTTGGCATTTCTGAAATAACCCATAATTCAATATATGATATTTGTATTGACAAGCATGATATCATGTGGATCGGAACATACAGCGGAGGCGTTAATTATTGCGATTTCAACCAGAAAAAGATTAAACAATACACATTTTCAGAAGATGATAATGAATATCTGTCAGATTTTACGGTTTTTGCCATAACTAAAGATAAAAACAATAACCTGTGGCTGGGGACTGAGAAAGCAGGTCTGGGTTTTTTCAACATTAATATGGAAAGCTGTGAGTTCAATGTGGCAGATGATAACGATCAGTTTTTCAGCGGGACCAATATCAAGTGCCTGACCTGGGGAGAAAATGATGATCTCTGGATTGGCACATATATGGGAGGCCTGAGATGTTATAGTCTAAGCACGAAAACACTGGTGAAATACACACATGATAAGAATGATTCAAACAGTCTGGCAAATGATGTCATCTATGCCATTGAGGCTGATAAGCATAACAATCTGTGGGTCGGGACAAGGGAGGGAATCGATATGCTTCCTCATCGGGGTGATCGATTCATTCATTATAAGAACGATCCTGGTGAGCTATACGGATTGGGGAGGTTTCGGGTTGTGATGATTTATAAAGACAATGAAGATAATATATATGCCGGAGGCGCCCGTAAGGGATTGTTTGTTTTAAACAGCAAGAAAAACACATTTGTTCTGTGTCATAAAAAAATGGCTGATTATTATATTTTGACTATGTATAAGGACGATAAAGGTCAGATATGGGCAGGCAGTGATAAGGGTTTGTTATACCTTGATACTGAAAGAGATAGTCTTATACTTTATACCGACAGGGAAGGCCTGCCAACAAGGAAGGTTACAGCCATCCTTGCTGATAATACAGGCAATTTATGGATATCGACAGCCAATGGACTGGTGAAATTTTCCAATGCGGTTAACACCCCACATATACCAGATTTTAAGGTTTTTAAAGCAGATGAGGGACTGAATATTATTCAGTTCTCTGACAATTCCTGCTATAAAAGCCCATCAGGGGAGTTGTTTTTTGGCGGTGTAAATGGTTTTTTATCATTTCAACCGTATGAAATTATTAACAATTATCATCTTCCGGAAGTGAAGATAACAGGTTTAAAAATCCTGAATAAAAATGTGGAGATAGGACAGAAAATAGACAACCATGTGATCCTGAAGAAAGCCATTTTCGCTACTGATGAGGTTACCCTTTACCCCAGGTATCATGTGGTTACATTCGAATTTACAGCTCTGCATTATTCCAATCCTGAAGGGAATAAATATGCTTATATGCTTGAAGGTTTTGACAAAGAATGGAATTTTACCGGTTCCGGTTCGAGGTTTGCAACTTATTCAAACCTTCCCGGACGGCGATATGTTTTTAAAGTCAAAGCATCAAATAATGACGGATTCTGGAATGAAATACCTACAGAGCTGAGCATAAAGGTTGTGCCGCCTTTCTGGAAAACATGGTGGTTTATTGCAGGCATGATTTCGTTGACTATAGGCATGGTTGTACTTTTTTTCCGGTACAGGGTTTACAGTATTAATCAGCAAAAAACAATTCTTCAGAAAAACGTAGCTCTCAGGACTTCGGAATTGTCTGAAGCCAATACTTTGCTGGAAGAAAAACAGGAAGAAATAATAATGCAGAATGAAGAACTGGCAAAACACAGAAATCATCTTGAAGAACTTGTTGCTGAACGTACTGCCGAACTTGAGAATGCCAGGAGAAAAGCTGAGGAGGCTGACAGGCTGAAGTCTGCATTTCTGGCCAATATGAGCCATGAGATCCGCACCCCTATGAACGCTATTGTAGGATTCTCCAACCTTCTTCTCACCGATGATGATGAGACGGAAAAAGAAGATTATGTAAGAATCATCAATAATAATTGTGAAAATCTGATGGTGTTGATAAACGATATTCTGGATGTTTCACTTATTGAAGCCAACCAGTTAAAGATTAATCCTGTACCATTTGATGCCAACCTTGTTTTAAATGAACTCGAAAGCGTTTATAAGCATAAAAGTAAGCCTGAATTGAAAATTCAGCTGATTGCCCCGGTTCAGAGAAAGTTTGTGCTGATTACTGATCAGCATCGATTCCGTCAGATTCTTAATAACCTTTTGAGCAATGCCATTAAATATACTGAAAAGGGAGGAATCAAATTTGGTTATGAAATGAAGGATGATCATGTCTTGTTTTATGTTTCTGACAGCGGTATAGGTATCGATAAAGACGATTTCGAAAGAATTTTCGATTATTTTCATAAGCTGGAAAATAGTTCTGCCAGACTTTATAAGGGGACCGGTATTGGCTTATCCATAAGCAAAAAGCTTGTTGAACTCCTGGGTGGCAAAATCTGGCTGGAATCTGAACCGGGTAACGGAACTACTTTCTTTTTCACCATACCCCTTACCCAGACACCGGATATGAGTTTTGCCGGGTCAGATGCCGGCGGCAAGGAGACGAATGCTGTAATTCCTGAGACTCACATCATTATAGCTGAAGATGAAGCCACCAATTATCTTTTGCTTGAAAAAATACTCAGGCCACTGAAGGCACGCATTACATGGCTGAAGAACGGCAAGGATCTGGTGGAATTTGTCGAAAGCCACCCTGATCTGGGGAGATCTCTTATCATTATGGATATCAAGATGCCGGTGATGGGAGGTTTAGAAGCTTATCAAAAGATCAGAAAAATAAATAAAACCATCCCTGTTATTGTTGTTACGGCCTATGCAACAGAGAATGAAAAACGAAAAATCCTTGATCATGGCTTTAACGATTATATTACAAAGCCCATTGATGCTAAAAAGCTCATTGAAGTTATAAGACATAATCTGGCTTAAAATACAGCAGGGACATATTGGATATAATAGGCCCAAAATAATGGGTATTTATATCCGGGGATTACCATAATGTCGTCCCTCTGGGACTGGTAGCGCAAATGTCATTGTTTCTACCATAATGTCGTCCCTCCGGGACTGAAACTTCAATTCTTCAGTCAATCTGTAAACCAGCCAGTCATCCTTACAGTTCACAATTTTTCATTATCCTTGATTCTCTCCCGTTAATTATTATTAACTTGGTTGTTTATTATTGTGTTATGGAGGGTAAAATCATGAAAAATATTAAATACATTCTGGCCTCTGTATTCGTCGTATTGTTGTTTAATACCTGTGAGAAGGATGATACTGTCAAACCTTCTGACAAGGAAAGCTTTGTATATGACGTTACCTATACCGATGAAACGGTGCTTATCGACAGCCTCCTGGCTGAATCTCTTGTGCGGATTGACAGCGCTGATTATACCTATTATTTTGAAAGCAATGATCCGAAAATTCTGAATCTGAAAGCTGATGATATTTTATTTATATACGGGATTGCTTTGCGACGCATAACGAATGTTACACGCAATGGCAATGAAACTATGGTTGAAACGGACTATGCCACTTTGAACGAAGCTATAAAGGATGGAGAGATATCATGGAATAAAAAGATCAGTTTTTCTGACGGCATTGTCCCTGTTGTCCAGATGAAAGGAACGAACATTGAATACAAATCAATCAGCGGTGATAGTATTGATTTTGAATTTAAATACGGGGACTATACTTACAGGATAAAATTTGTTTTTTCTGATACCCGGGCCGATATACTGTTTGAAATATCAAAAGACCTTGTAAAGCCAATAACGGCAAAATTCCAGGCAAAGGGCTATATGGAAAATTTCTATTCCAAAACAGAAATGGAATACAAGGACAGTGAACTTACAAAATTCGGTCAGAAAAACTATGATCTGAAAGGGGAGTTAACACTTAACCTGACTGTTGCCGGATCAGGCAGGGATGAGATCAATTTTGAGTTGCCCGTGGTGCTCTTAAAATTTCCTTTTGTGGTTTATGGCATTCCTGTTACCATTAACATAAAGGTTCTTTTTGTTGTGAACTGCGTTGTTCCTGTTGACGGATCATCACAGGTTGAAGTCAGGTTTGAGTATAATTCAACCACAGGCATAAAATACAATGGCATTGATGTGGATGTTGATGCCTCGATAGGCAACCAGAAGATGGATAAGAATATAGCGCAAACCGGGGCTTCTACGGCAATCGGGGCTAATTTCGGCCTTGCCTTTCCCAGGCTTGAGGTGGCAGTGTTCGGTGATAAAATTGTCCCTTATGTTCAAACAGCCTTTTTAATTGGCGGTGACTACACTTTTACACCCCCCTGCCAGCAGGCCAAATCTCAGTTTATAGGCGCCTGTGGCATAGACCTGTCGTTTTTAGGCTTTGGCTATAGTGCAAAGCATGTATTCTGGCAGGAGGAGAAAGTGCTGCTGCAGGCCGGAGAATGTCCGGAAAATTGAATAGGCCGGAATGTGGTTATCACGTAATTATTGCAGGGCACAACATCCTTCCGGTTCAGTACAATTACTTCACTAAAACTCGGTTACCACAGTTTTGTTATCAAGCCAGGCTGCCATATTAAGCACAAGAAAATTCCAGTTTTGAAACCCTCTGTTAAGCACAGGTTCTCCATTGTCCGGCAGGTAATATTCATGCAAGGCTCCGAAACGTTCAAAATCCATGCCCAGGAGTAAAATTGTCTTCTCAGCCAGCTCCCTCGCTTCATCAATGTATCCGTAGTTCAAAAGACCTCTGAATACCAGATAGTTGACATTGATCCATATGGGGCCAAGCCATGATGAAGGATTTCCGCTTGCCCTTGTATCATACATCTTTTCCAGTGGTGACAGTGTACGGATGCCGGCAGGAGCGTTGAATGACAAAGTATCGTGATAGTGCTCTTTAACCATTATTCTTGCCTGTTCCGGTGTTGCTATCCCGGCCCACAAGGCCATAAAACCACTCCATATGCTGATACGCTGTATCAGGCAATCGTATGTGCGAGGCTGGCCGACGTGCAGATACAGTTTTCCGGGTTGCAGGGTTTCAATATCAGGTTTTTCTACCGTACGTAAATTAAGATCCACGCTGTAATAAAAACCGTCACGCTCATCCCAGCAATTTTCTCTTATTTTTTCAAGAAGCCTTTCAGCCTCCATTTCAAAATACTCTGATATGTCGGGAAGATTCAGACAGCCGGCAAGATAACCGGTAGCCCTGAGCTCTTTATACATGAGTGCGTTGAGGAATATAGAGCCTGAGCTTTCGTACGGCCGGTAAAAAGTGCAGGGATCATTGTCGACGCCTATGGCCTCATCGGTTTCCCAGTATATCAGTCCGGTGGCCTTATGGCGGTGAAAGTTCAGATATTTGCTGACAAAGGCCTGCAACCGGTAAAAATCGTCCCTCAGCCACTCGGCATCGCCGTTCATCTGCTGAACAATAAAAGCTGCATGTTGTGCAAGAGTTGGTTTGTGCATATTGCTTTTCCAGGGATTTCTGACACTCAACATTTCCTCGCGGTCTGGAGCATCACGTTCTATCCATATCGGTATCCATCCGTCCATGCCCCCGTAGCTGAGAGAATTCAATACACAACCCTGTTCGTATTTCAAAGCCTGTTCGCGATCACTGTCTTTGCCTTTTTCAAGCAGTATCTGTCTCAAAGCAATATCACTGAGCCATGAATCCCAGTC
This sequence comes from Bacteroidales bacterium, assembly GCA_016934055.1. GTDB lineage: Bacteria > Bacteroidota > Bacteroidia > Bacteroidales > UBA10428 > UBA5072. The sequence goes on from JAFGTR010000054.1 coordinate 17,551, forward strand.
CCAGAGCACATCGAGATACTGACTGCTGCCCGGTGCCAGGAACGGATATTTAAGCGCTCCTCCCGGTTCCCGGTACATGCCTTTCATCTCCGCGTATATATGATCGCGGCATATCTGTTTGTACTTATTGATGTTTTCCGTTGTACGTGCTGGCATTTGGGCCGCAATAGTTACGGTAATCTCAGTAATGAGCAAAACAATGAAAAGCTTTTTCATAGTATATTGTCTTTACAGATTATTTGGTTCAGTCATTCATAAGCGGAATAACCTCCTTAAGTCTTTCTGGCTTACAGAATAAACCGGATTGAAATCCTTCGAATTCATGTAATTGACAATGGACTGGTAAAGCTGTAATGCCTCAGGTTTGTCCATTATCTGATTAAGGGGTGACATACACACCATCAGTTTTCCTTCGCCAACCCTGAATTCAAAAATAAGCCCCAGCTTATGATTCCTTTCCAGGTTATCAATGACCTGTACAATGGGTCTGTAAGTTTTTTCAGTATTGTCAAGTATAAATGAGTTTCCGGCCTTGATGATGGAGAACCATTGCCAGTTGGTATGAATATCGGTAGGGAAAGCGTTAAAGACTGGATGATCAGGATTGGTCAATATGCCCAGCGTTCCTGGGGACACCGGTTTGTTGTTCTGTTCGCTTATTCCCTTAAACATGCCATAGTTCCAGAACTCGGGAGGGAAAAGACCCGGCAGGCTTTTTTCCTTAACATCTTCAGCTGAAGGGAATAAAAGAACGCTGGCCCCATGCTGCAATTGGGGAATGATATCCTCTGTTAACCGGTCTGTAACAATAATATCTCCAATGCCCGATACACTTTCAATCTTTGGATATATCCAGACGGGATAATCGTTAGAATATGTGTTGTCCTTAAATGAAAGCGAAACAATAAGTTTTTCAGCCTGTTTTACAGGTGACAGGTCAAATTCTAAATCACCAATGGATTGAATACCTTCATTATGAATGGTTAAATCTGAAAATATAGCCTTCTTCAGAATAACACCGCTTTGGTTCTTTATCTCCCATAGCAGGTCCTGCCTGATGATCTGGTTTGAATAATTGGCTATCCTGACTTTTGCCTGAAATTTCTCAGTGTTAGCCCAGCAGTACTTCGGGAATTCAAGCAACAACACCACATCATTGCATGACTCCACCCATTCTTCCCGGCTGATGACATTTTTACTGTCCATAAAGGCATCCAGTATGCCCACCAGGGCGGTGCCCTGTCCGGGAAAATCCTGAAGATCAAGCAATTGAAAACCTCCAAAGCCCTGTGTACGGATGGCGGCTTCCATTTCGGCCTTATAGCAAAGTGCAGACCATGCACCTGATGCCTTCCGGAAATCCTGGACCTGGTCCGACATACCGGCATGGTTCAACCGGTTGCGGAAAACTTCAAAATTCCATGCTTTTAACACACCGGTGTACTTTTTAATCTCATTGTAATCAGGAAAAATCTGGTATTGCCCGGTTTCATGACCGATTACAGGAATATTCATGTGTGTTACAGGACAGGTAAATTTTACCAACGTTGACGGCGTTTGCGTATTCAGTATCCCGCCATCCCTGGAATCGGCAAAAGCATGTGTAAGCCTGGTATGCGTCAGCACGGTATCATGCGAATATGGGGTTCTGGCACCGACAAAAAAATCGGAACACTCGCGCGGACCGACATAGCCGATATTGTTATTCGAACCCATTGTGTATAGAGGTCGGCTGTCGTATTCTTTCAGCGCCATGATGTTTCTTTCAACACGGTCATGCCCGCTCCATATCTCATTGCCATGGGAAAACATAACAAAAGACGGATGGTTTGCATAGGCCTTTAACATGGCAATGCCTTCTTCCTTCAGCTTATCCGCAATTGAATCCGTTTCCAGTCCCCACCAGAACGGCAGTTCAGCCTGAATGTATATGCCGGCCTGATCGGCCGCAATAAAGGCAGCTTCGGGCGGGCAATAGGAATGATAACGGTAGTGATTTATACCGTATGATTTTGCAATGCTGAATACTTTTGCCCAGCCTTCTGCATCCATTGGCGGGTGACCGGTTAGCGGAAAAACACAGGCGTCATTTTTGCCCCTTAAAAATGTTGTGCGGCCATTGATTGAAAATTGTGTTCCGTTTACGGAGAACTTCCTCATGCCAAATGTGACTTTTTTTGAGTCTTTGACATCCCCATTGGAAATTACAACTGTTAAGTTAAAGATGGGTTGCCGGTATTCATCCCATAAACTGCATTCACGGCCTAAGATGTATTTTAGATGAATAACTGATTCACAGGCTTTGCTAATCCGTTGGGATTTTAACCGGGTGATTTTTCCTTCGAAGTTTTTTTCAAGCATTAAGGCAATCGTTATGTCACTTAAATTTAACCGGTTGTCAATTTCAAGTTCGATATCAATTTTCTGACTGTCGATATCAGGATATACCTGCAGATTTGAGATATAGGTTTTTGATGTCGCTTCCAGTAAGATCCTGCCGATAATCCCGTTCCAGTTGGTTTGGGTGTCATCAGAATAGATGTGGACGTTGCCGTATGGTGTATGCATCAGCCTGTTATCAATACGGATGGTGATGAAATGTTCTCCCGGTGTCATGCATTCAGTCAGGTCGAATTGCTGCGGTGATTGAAGGATACGAGAATGACCGATATAAGTAGTGTCAATCCATATCATCGACGATTTGGTTCGTTCCAGCGATAACTGAATATGTTTGTTCTGAAATTCTTCCGGGATAACCACCTTTTTCCGGTACCAGGCAGCGCCTTCATATTGATAAACCCGGTTCAGATGCAGGGTCGTCGTATCCTTATTAAGGAAACCTTTGTGGTTTAAGTCTGTCGTTCCCGGCAGATCAACAGAGTCGCTGAAACCGGTTAAATACCATTTCTGGTGAATGCCCGTATCAGCCGTATCCAGTGAAAACTGCCATTTACCGCTTAAATCAATATACGTTCTGAAATCGTCCTTTTTTGCTGTGCAGGATAAAAGCACAACCAGTAACAACAATACATATAAATTCTTCATTGGATTATATTTCATAATCATTCAGTATAGAACCCACCGGGAGTAATTTCCAAACCTATACCCCGGAATTCTGCGAAATTTTCCATCTGATTAAAATATTTATCCTCCTATTCCATCTTAAATTCCCCGAAATTCTTCACCATCCTACTCAGCATCTCATAGGAATCCGCCATGATCTTCGTCCGCCATACCGGTGACGAAGGGTAATACATCTCCTTAAACATGTATTTTACTTTTTTCTCGCTTTTTTCATTTTTATATCCGTAATGAGCGCCCTGGTTCTCGAGAATCATAATCTGAATCGATTTCAGGGAACCGAATATTTCCTGGCTGTTCAGGGTCCCGTATTCAAAACACATGGGTATACAAAGCACTCCGGGAACGAGGCTGTTAATCCAGCTGATGTATTCACCGCCGATAGAATAAAAATCCTCATCGCTTCCCCAGTCGATCTTTATACCTTCAAATATTGTTTCAACACCTTTGAGTACCGCTTCATCTTCGGGTTTGTCAATAAACAGATGCATGGTGCCCCTTTCGCCATATCCTGTGTGCAGATCCACATTGAGTACCATGCTGTAATCATTGATTAAGTTCACCAGGAATGGTTCCAGGGTTTTTATCTGCGGTTCATAGTCTTTTCCCCCGTAATAAAAGCCCTTTTCAAAATCATATTGTCCCTGTAGCGCTGCCTGGCGCAGAACAGGCATCGATTTTTGTATGATCCTGTATATGGCTGTCATATGGAAGAACCGGTTACGAAGATTATTGATGTTAACAGGATCTGCCGGCATCAGGAAGCCGGTCAGGTTTGCAAAACCCTGGTTCCTGATATCGAAGTTTTGATCATGCGTTATGCAATTTCTGTTAAGATCGACGTTATGCTCTGTGGTTTTCCGGTTATATTTGAAGCCATAAGGATTCAATCCGTGCAGTAACAGAACACCCATATTATCAGGAATGTATTGATTCAGAATCTTTTCGATAAACATAATTTGCACGGCGCTGCCTGTATAGCCTTCAATGCCATGCAACCCCGAGTTGATGATCAGCAGCTTATCCCTGGTTTTTTGAGCCGGAATATAGCACCAGTTTATCGTTAAATCATTATCTGCCTTGCCGTGTACATAAAAATTTCCGGATTTTACACTGTCGAAGTCAGTTGAAAATTTGACAATGCTCTTTATAAAAGCATTCCGGCATTCATCGTAGGTTTCATAATAGTAAGATAATTGTGCTGAATCTGCTTCCAAAACAGGGTCTTTTGCCCAATAGGTGGTAAAACGGACAGTGGACCATATGAATGCAGCCAGCAGAATGACAAGCAGTGAATACAGAATAGTATTAAGGGCTTTTTTCATGCTTTGGTGTGTTTGATCTAACAAATATAAACAATGGAATTAATTATGCCTTGTGTTTTAATTCTTCATGCTTCTTTTCACAGCATCTTCTTGGCGCGATATGCGACCCCTAACGGGGTCGGTTGTATCTTTGTCAGATGTTTTCTATAAACATATGACCCCTAACGGGGTCGGTTGCATCTTTGTCAGATGTTTTCTATAAACA
>JAFGTR010000055.1 GCA_016934055.1 Bacteroidales bacterium
AGAAGGAAGATCTGAGAAGGAAGATCTGAGAAGGAAGATCTGAGAAGGAAGATCTGAGAAGGAAGATCTGAGAAGGCAGACAGGAGAAAGACCTGCCAGAGTCTGCGTATGATGGCACTATTAAACACTTCAGACCTGGCAGAGTTTGGATAGGAAAGAAGACCTCAAGACTATTTCACCAAATCACCAAACCTGCCTGCCTGCCGGAGGCATGGCAGGCAGGTTACCAAATAAACAAGGCGCATGGATGATCATCCAATACGCCTTTATATTTAATATTCAAAGAGTCCGGAATATCATCCTTCCGCAACCACCGCCGCTCCGTTCTTTTCAGTGATCACGGCTTCATAAAGGCTGGCGAAGGAACTCTTGACCCATATGGTGGCAGGCAGAACGCCGACAAAGAACATGATAAAGCCGGCAATGAAGATGAAGAATGATACGATGGCCATGCCAAATATCGTCCATCCATGGCCCCTTGTCAGCCTCCAGCTTTCTTCCACGGCGATGATCGGATCGAGTTTCCTGTCCATGACAAGGTAGGATACGAAAGCCAGGCGGCAGGCCACGATGATGCCGGGAACAAGCAGTAAAATCATCCCCAGCATGATAAGCGCTATCCTCAGCAGGCTGGCAAGGATGATATGAAGATAATTTTCCGTAAATCCTTTTACCAGCGTTTCAAACTGAGGCCTGATACCCCTGGCTCCATGAACAAACATGAGGTCGGCACCGAATTTGATTACCGGTACCACCAGCAGCATATAAAAGAATGCAAAGATCCCCATGATGATGGCAAAAACGCCAAGTACGGCAATACCGCCCAAACCGATATAATCTTTCACTTTGCCCAGCCAGTGAAAAGTGTCGTTGTCAATATTGATACGCACAAATTGGGCAGGGAAGGTAACAAGACCAAGTATTATGACAAGCAGCAGGAGCACCAGGAAATATTTTCCCATGGTATACCACCCGTGACCAAAACTATCGCTGAAGGTAGGTTCGATTCTTTTCTGAATTTGTGTTTCCATTGTATTATTTATTGATTTATTGATTTATTGACCTGCCTGCGCTGCCGCTACGGCAGGCAGGTTTATTGATTTGTTGACCTGCCTGCGCTGCCGCTATGGCAGGCAGGTTTGTTGATTTGCTGATTTTAAATTATTCCGGCACAAATTTACGAACTGCTTTTCTCCCGGGCTTCATACCAAAGTAGTGATTTACATAAATCCTACTTTAGTATGCACACCAATACTTTGGTTGTGGTTAGTTTTGTACTCAGTCCGTCACCTTAATTCATATCTTTACAATATGATAATCCTGCTGCAAATAATCATATTTATCCTGTCTCTTGCCATGGCTTCCGGAGGCATCATGTTATCATCGCATCTGAGAACCACCTATAAAAGCGATTTCATGTCATCACTGTTGTTCTTCGAGGTTTTCTGGTTTACCTTCGGATTCTATGCATCATGGGGTCAAATAGTCATTACTTCACTGTTTGAAACAACAATTGAATCCGAAAACCTTGAGAAGATCTCAGATATTACGCTCTGCATGGGTATTCCATTCCTGGTATTCGCATGGCTGATGTTTCTGAAGCTTACACGTGAAATCTCAAACAGGGAATCAAATATTTTTTTATTTGTATTATTTCTTGCCGTCAATTTTATTTGTGTGCCTGGTATGATTTATATTATGAACATGATATCAGGCATGAAAGCTGTTGTTCTGGCAAAATATACCATCGTATTGACAGGTATTTTATATACACTGGCAGGAGCATATTATCTGATAGCACAGCGAAAAAGCAGAAAAAAACTCAATGGTCAGGATATCAGAATAATGATTATCTGGTTATTGCTTTTGATGATCATCCAGAACAGCCTTTATGTTATGTCTGAACGTAATGTTTACCTTAAACTTACCTATATATTTTTCTTTTTTTGTTTTGGCGGCTTTTTACCCGTTTATTTCAGATACCATGCCGATTTATCAAATCTCCTGATAATGGCTGAAAATAGTCTTTCATTTGACCGCCTGTGCGAGAAATTTGAGATATCAAAAAGAGAAAAAGAAATCATCCACGAAATATGCGAAGGGCTTACAAATCAGCAGATAGCCGACAAATTGTTCATCAGCCTGCAGACGGTAAAAGACCATACCCACCGGATATACGGAAAGACAAACTGCTCCAGCCGTGCCCAATTGATGCGTTTAGTGAATGAAAATATCATGCAATAGAAACGCAAGGCATTTCGTCTTTAAAATTTGTTATTTTAAAAAAAATACTTTAATTTCGACCGACCGGTCGGTAGTTTTTTATAGTTTTGTACCATGCGTGACAGAATCATTGAAACCGCGGCAGAAATGATGCTCAGGGAAGGATATACCCAGGTGTCGATGAAGGGCATTGCCGATGCAGTAGGACTGGCCAAGCCCAGCCTGTATCATTATTTCAGTGGCAAGGAAGAATTGTTTGAAGCCGTAGTCGACCTTTTCTTCAGGGAAGGTGGCAAATGGACTGCTGTTTTCCTTCGGCCTGATTTGTCCTTCAAAGAGGCATTACGGCAGATGTTTGGTTATTTTACCGAACTGATCGAATATATGGATCACCTGCTGGATGACCGGCAGAAAGGCAAATATGGTTATTACTACCTTCTGGTGGATGCCCTTCGCATGTTCGGCCGGGTGAGGGAGCAATATGAACAGGCTTACAGGAATGATTTTGAGATAATTCAAAAGGCAGTTAAAAAAGCTATAAAGAATAAGGAGATACGGGAGGATATCAACTGGGAAAGCCTGGCAGCCATGCTCTCTGCCATGATGGAAGGCGGGCTTATGCTGAGTACACTTTACCCTTCGCTGAATGTGGGTCAATTGAGTGAAGGTTATTTTGAGATATTATGGAATGGTATAAAGGTCCAAGCGGACGCTTGAACCAGTACATAACAACCACAATCCTCACACTTCACAACCCATGCTCAAACTGACAACTGACAACCACCCTCCTTTGCCAGAGGCTTCGGAGGGCAAAGCAACCATCACAACCATCACGACAACTACAACCATTACAACACATTCACATGAACAACATTGCCATTAAAACCGACCACCTCACCAAAAGATACGGAGATGTCTGTGCCGTGCAGGATCTTTCTCTGGAAGTGTTCCAAGGTGAGATCTTTGGCTTCCTCGGCCCCAACGGTGCGGGAAAAAGCACTTCCATCGGCATGATGTGCGGGCTTATTCAGCCCGATTCAGGAATGGTTATGATAAATGGTCATGACATGCAAAACGGTGAACACATGAAAAGACTTATCGGCTTTTGTCCCCAGGAAATCATCCTCTGGCCAAAACTTACCTGCATGGAACAGCTGGTTTTTATGGGTCGTATGTATGGCATGTCCTGTAATGAAGCCAGGACAACTGGCAGAAAACTGCTGGCAGAAATGGGACTGGAAGAAAAAAGAAATAAGCTGGCCTCGACACTTTCGGGTGGGATGAAACGAAGGCTGAACCTTTGCCTTGCCCTTGTTCATGGGCCTGAGATCATCGTGCTTGACGAACCGGAGGCCGGCCTCGATCCGCAAAGCCGGGTGATGGTGAGGGATTATATCCGCGAACTGGGAAGGTCCAAAACCTTGATCCTTACCACCCATAACATGGATGAGGCTGACCGCCTGGCAGAACGTGTAGCCATCATCGACCACGGCAGATTGCTGAAGCTCGATACCCCGTCGAAACTGAAAAAAGCCATGAGTGAAGGGGAAATCATACAGGTTTTGATCATCCCGGCAGAAGGCAGAGACCAGGCAGACGCTGCAGCGTTAATAAAGAAATACCACCAACAGGTTGAAATGCAGCAGGACAGAATACTGATACGGGAAAAGGCTGATACCGAAATCCTTTGGAATGTCAACCGGCTTTTAAAGGAAAATGGTTTTGATGTTGCTGAAATCAGTATCCGGCCTAACACGCTGGAGGACGTTTTTATCAACCTAACTGGCCGGAGTTTACGGGATTGATCCATCTCAAAAATCAAACAGAAATGAAATTTCTCTCTGTCATACATAAAAGCCTGCTTGAACAGTCACGTGCATTCTGGCTGTTCTTGCTCACAGTCCTCACTGCCCCTTTCTTTGTGCTGGTCTACAACCTGATCAATGAAAGCTATAAGCCATCCTATGATATCCTGTTGGTCAATAATGATCATGGATATTACATTGATCCGGCAGGACAGGTTAACCTGGGAGATACACTTACAGCCTATATTCATGGTGCAATCAAGGATGGTTTTTCTTTTCATGAAGAAGGCAGCAGGTCGGCTGCAGTAAAGAAAATTGAAAACAAGAAAGCAGATGTGCTGATCCTGGTCCCCGGAGATTTCTCTGTCTTCATACTTGACGGGGATAAAGATTCAGTCTTGCTGCCCCGGATTGAATTCATCGGTAACATAACTGATATCAATTATATTATCGGTGCTATTGGCGTATATGAAGGTATCAGCAATTTCTTTTCAACCTTCCTGGAAACAGAACCTCAATTTCTCATGGAAGAAACGCCCATCGGGTCATCCGGCGACCTGTCCGATTTCGATCTTGCCATTCCCGGCCTGCTGATCTTTTCCATTGTCATGCTGATGTTGAGTGCATCGTCAGCCTTTGTGGCTGAAGTGGAAAACAAAACCATGCAACGGCTAAAATTATCAAATGTAAGTACCCTTGAATTTTTGAGCGGGGTAAGCATGGTGCAGCTTCTGGTAGGTGTAATATCCATTATCCTGACACTGCTCGTTGCCCTGGCCATGGGATTCCGTTTTGAGGGCAGCTGGTTTGCCTTTTTTGCTGTGGCTGTATTGACCTGCATTTCCATCATTGCTTTCAGTCTCATCATCGCTGCCTTTACAAAATCGGTAACACAGGTGTTGGTGGTTGGAAATTTTCCGCTCTTCCTTTTTATGTTTTTCACCGGTGCCATGTTCCCGGTGAACGTGCCGGAATGGTTTAAGGTGGGGGATTACGGGGTTTCTGTTATCGGACTGATGTCTCCCACCCATGCGGTTTCGGCTATGCACGACCTGCTCATCCTGAAAAAAGAACTTGTGGATACCTGGCCGCAGTTGCTATGCCTGGCTGTCATTTCCATAATATATTTCAGTATCGGGTGGTTCTTTTACAGGAGGAGGCATATGAAGTAGAAGTTAGTAGACAGTCCCTCAGTAATCGGTATTATTGCCCCAGGAAGGATAACGGGTTCATTTTTAAATATTTGGAATTACGGATGTATTTTTATGACCCCGGAGGGGTCAATTGTTTGTAGTAAAAGAAGACCATTTGATTACTCTTCCCCCCGAATGGCGGGACGTAAGGATAACTGATGAATTGCCATGGTATTGCTATAAACAGATCGCTCCCCGCCTATCGGTCGGGGCAGGCTCTAAGGAGCTTATTTTTTACTTACCAATCTTTTGCTACAAACAGTTAGCACCTACGATGCCATAAAATACAAAAATAAATAAAATACAGATTTTCAACATTATATAAAGTAGTTACATAATAATAGCCAGTAGACAGTAGAAGTCTTAAATCTTAGTTATTCGATCTTCGATCAATTTTCAGATTAATTTCAAAAAAAAGCGTCAAATCTGATTAGTTTCATATAATTTTAGGTGAAAACAAACGTGTATGGTCGGAGAATATTCTCTTATGATATCCTTGGTGATAGCCTTATTTGCTGGTGTTATCGTGCTGGTTATTACGAGTCATTTACGAATGCCGGCTATTGTTTTTTTGTTGGCTACGGGAATTGCTTTGGGGCCTTATGGATTGGACATACTGGATCCATCTATTCTTGGTAAAGGATTTGATGTGATCATTTCATTATTGGTAGCCATTATTCTTTTTGACGGAGGCCTGACTCTGCAGTTTTATGGGTATAAGAGAACTCCAGCCGTAATACGGAAACTGCTGACCATAGGTGTGCTGATAACCTGGTTTGGTACGGCGATTGCTGTCAGATTGCTGTTCGGGTTTTCCTACACTTTCTCCCTGTTGGCCGGAAGCGTCATCATTGTCACCGGACCTACGGTTATCAAGCCGATATTGCAGCGCATTAAGGTTAAGGAAAATATACAGAATATACTGCAATGGGAATCGGTATTGATCGATCCCCTGGGCGTTTTTATCGCCATTTTTTGCTTTGATCTTTTCCTGGTAGAGGAGTTTATGCTGAAACATATCTTTCTTTTTTTCTACCGGCTGGCTGTTGGCATTGTTATCGGGCTGGCAGGTGGCCATGGTATTGCGTGGCTGATTGAAAAAAGAAAGGTGATCCCGGAAGAACAAACCAATATTTTTGTTTTTTCTGCCGTTCTCCTGATTTTTGGCCTTTCTGAACTGTTGATATCAAATTCAGGTATATTAACTGTTATTGTGGCCGGCCTGGTTCTCGGTATTAAAAAAACAAACCGATTGCGGAAAATAAAACAGTTCAAATCTGAAATATCTGAATTATCCCTGGCCATTCTTTTTATATTGCTGGCTGCCAACCTGAATCTTGATAATTTCCTCATCGTAGGGGCAAAGGGACTTATACTGGTTGCCATTGTGCTCTATGTCATCCGTCCTGTCAACGTTGCTATCAGTGCAAGGAGAACAAAACTCACCTTCAGGGAGGGAGTGTTGCTGTCGTGGATTGCCCCGAGGGGTGTTGTTGCAGCCTCCATGGCATCATTGTTTACCTTGCAGCTGAAAGATCATGGTATTGAAAATGCCTTTCTTGAGACTTTCAGCTTTACCGTGATTATTGTATCTGTGGTTATTCATGGTTCTACTGCCGGATTTATGGCGCGTTTGCTCAGACTGAAGGAAACGCGCCAGAAGCTTTGGCTTATAGTCAGTTCCAACATGTTCTCAAGAGCCTTGGGTGAGTTCATCAAAGATGTTACCGGACAAAAGTGTATTTTTGTGGATACGAATGCTGATGCTATTGAGGAAGCCAGGGCAGCCGGTTTTGAAGGCATCAACATGAGTGCATTGCAGGTCGATACTTTTCCAACTGATGTTATCTCCAACGTAGAGAATGTTATAGCCTTGACCGATAACCACGAATTGAATATCAGGATCTGTGAAAAGTGGTCAAAATATGTTAAGGACAGCAGGTTATACCGGTGGACTTCTGCCATGAAAAAACCTGAAGATAAAACAAACCAGCCGGGGATTCCGGTATGGAAAGGCATGGTAGGCCCTTCAAAAATTGCCTATGCCTTACGGCATGGAGAAGTATCCCTTGCCCGTAAATCGCTCAGGAATTTGACACAGGAATTGAAAGACGGACAAATGGTTCTTACCTGTATTATGGAAAATCAGGTTTTATTTAAACAAACGCCGGATTTGCAGGATCGGAAAGGTGAGGCACTGATCCTCCAGGGGGATCTTGATTTAGATCAAAGATCTTAGATCTAAGATCAAAGATCTAAGATCTAAGATCTAAGATCTAAGAGCCAAGAGCCAAGAGCCAAGATTTCTAATAACTTCTAACTTCTGTCTTCTATCTAATCCTCCATCTCCCTGAATTCTCCGAAAATCTTCATGTACAGATTGATAATGACCATACCCCCTAACATGATGGCGGCCATCCAAAACCAGAATTTCTCTGAATGAAGGCAGTCCTTAAAATAGCCGTATAATCGTGTGAAGAGGAATCCGCTGAGCGTTCCTCCTATTCCGAGGGCGAGAAAATTGGTGCCCATGTACAGGCCGGCTTTTTCTTTCGGAGCCAGCCAGGTTATGTATTCCTGGATGCGGGGGGAAGCGGCCATTTCCCCTGTGGCAAAAAGTAGCACTCCGGCCAGGAACCACGCAGGGGCCAGTGTCCTGGCAAATCCCATGCAAACGTATCCGGCAGCTATGATCACAAGTCCTGCAGATAATACAGGTATTGCCCTGAAACGTTTGACAACGCTTGATACCAGCACCTGGAAAAGGATGATGTAATAGGCGCTGTTGGCGATACTCTCACCCAGCACTTTATGCACACCGTTTTCTTCTGTTGAGATCAGGTTGGCAAACCAGGCTCCGGTAACGGCTCTGATATTCTCATACAGGGTTGCGGTGTCAATCTGAAACTCAACATACATGGCTGCAACGTTGAAAAACGACCAGAATGGCGCCCAAAAGAACAATCCGAGAATGATCAGAAAAAACAAAAAGCGAAGGTCGGAAAGCGCGATACCGATATCCCTGAATTTCTCACCCAGGGTTTTTCCTTCGATATCCCGGGGGGGATCCTTATAGAAAAGCAGGGTTATCAATAACATGATGCCGATGGAAAGGGCAGCGACGATGAAAGCATGATTCCAGGAAAGCACCCTGAGCTTGGCGGCAATTAAAGGGCCGAAGGTGGCGCCAATATTCACCATATTATAAAAAATGCCAAAACCCAGTGTCTTATTGGTGTTGTCAGTTACAGCCCTCACCGTGCCCGAGATCAACGGCTTGAATATGCCAGCGGCAAGTCCTATGCTGATCATGGTAAGGGCGATACCGGAGTATGTTTTGGTATACAATAACAAGAGTATGGAGGGAAGATAGGCCAGGTAGGAGGCAATCAACACCTTTTTAAAACCATACCGGTCGGCAAAGGTGCCTGAAATGACCGGAACAACATAGGACAAAAAAAGAAAAATACCCTGGATCGATCCAAGTTGGCTCTTCGAGAAACCCAGGGTTTCCATGTAAATGCCAAAACTGATATAAATGCCATAATAGGTGAACCGCTCAAAGATCTCTATCATATTGGCTGTCCAGAAGATTTTAGGAAAAGGCGTACGGCTTGTGATCATGAGATTTTTTATTGCAAAATAATGTTTTTATATTTTCAAAGGCATGATTAATGTTTTTTATTTGAAAGTTATATTGAGAATTAAGTGACGTTTGCATGACATTGTAACTGTCAGTCCTGCTGAATGTTATAAACAGTTGATAATAAATGAATTATGAAAAATCCTTTTAATCAAGTATTTAGAAAAATGTTTCACTTTGTTTTAAAAAAAGCGTAATTTAGAATCAATCTAAATAAAATTTTAATATATTGTATATCAAGTATATACGATAAAAAATCTTTTATAAAAGAATCAGTTTCTCTAAAATATGAAATATAAGGGCGTTAGCCTATTTGAAAATATAAGATGTTGTTGTACTTTTATTTTAGTTGAAAGCGTAATAATTGTCTTTCATACCCTTACCATTCTGCCAACCCTGAATTTGTCGTAACCATCCCCGGATGGTGTGTGTTGTTAATTAAATTATGCAATAAGCAAGGGATATGATTATTCAGAATGATTTCAATCTATATTTTAAGATTGCTGATACCGAAAAGGAATTGAAATCCTGTCAATCAATTCGGTACAAGGTGTATTGTGAGGAACGTAAGTGGTTGCCGGCTGAGCATTACCCTGATGAGTTGGAAAGGGATATCTTTGATGAGGATTCACCCACCTTTATTGCCTTGAATGATGATTTCGATGTGGTGGGAATGATGCGTATTTTAAAAGGCAGTTTTTACGATACTTTGCCATTTCTTCAGCATCCCTCTTTACAAAAGAGGCATATTGACATCAGAACAATGGCAGAATTATCAAGGTATATCGTTATCGCTTCCAGGAACAGGAGTCTTATCTCCCATGGGATATTCAGATTATCACATCATTATTGCAAACGGAATGGCATAACGGATTATGTGATATTGATTGAACCTTCTCTACGCCGGTTAATTGAACGGTTTTATTGGTTTTATGAACCCATGTGCACACCGGCTATGTATTTTGGGGCTTTCACATACCCGGCCATATGCAATGTAAAAAAAATAGAAAAAATATGGTACAACCGTTATCCGGAAAACTATAAATTCTATATGGAGGAATCCAATGTTATCTCGAGCGTGGAAATGGTGAAATGATAAGGGCGGGGCTTGCCTGTTTTTATTTCAGGTTCATGAACTTCTTTTCATAATTGAGTTCCATACCATAAGGAAAATCATTATACGTGTAAAGCTTAATTTTAAGATCAGTATTTATATATTGCTGAAAAGCATTAATGTAAATATTGCAAAGCGTACCGGATGGGATGACGCCCGGTTTAAGCTGAACTTCAACCAGCGGTACTTCATTGTCAGCCGACAACATAAAATAACCGGTTGTCTGACTTGCTGCATCCCAGTTTTCATATAATCCCAGTTTCAGATCTTCAGGAAATATTTTTCCGTTTTTTGTAATGAGATGGTTTGATAACCGTCCGGTCATTGTAGACAGTGGAAGTTTCAGGATGGGATTTAAATGTTCAAGATGAAATTCATTCAGGATATTTACAAGGGTGTTATAGGTTAACAGTTTTCCGCAATCTCCTGAATTATAGCGTATCAATGGAATGACCGTCGATCCGGAAAGTGTAGTGAAAAGCAATGAGTCGTCAGCATGTTCTTCGATAAAGAATCGCATGGGGTAGTGATGAAAAAGATACCCGCAGGCCTTTTTTTCCGTCCCGAAAAGTTGCTTACGAAGATGAGAATCCTTTTGAGCCATCCTTCTTATTGTTGCTGTTTCGTGAGTTTCATGAAAAACGTTGAGTCCAAGTTCAGTCATTCCCATTGTGGCCAGTATCATCCGTTCTTTGTCATTATCCTGGTCAATTTCAATCAATGAAGCCAGGTAATGACGCAATGACTCAGGAAACCAGTCCTGGCCCAATACCAGGCTGACGCCAAGTTTTTTCCAGGGGATGCCGGCTTCGCAGCCTTCTTCCACAAGTTTTTTTGCAAAATAAGGATCAACAATAATGATAGTTTGTTCATACAGAGGTGAAACACTTTTCAGCATGGCAATGGCCATATCACTTCTTACACTGGTTTCGGCCAGGGGCAGGGAAGTCTCAACATGCACACCCATGGGTGTGCAATTGATAAGGAATGTTTTTACCTGTGTGGTGTTAAAAAGCAAATCAAGGGCGGTGTCCACAAAAAACCGGCCTGACCCCGAATCATTTTTGAGACCGGCTCCGAAGGCGAACTTCCCGGAAAAACCCGAACTGGTCATGAAATTGCTGACCTTCGGCAGATCATGTTCAGCAATAATGTCATTTAAAGGAAAAACTGAGAAGAAATTGTCTTTACTGATAACGGGAATTCTTTTTTTGAAATCATCCAGCGTTTTGATATCGCGGGGATGTATTTTTTTTTCTTCAAGGATCTTCCGGTATGCTTTACTTTTTTTACAGGCCGTTTGGAGTGCAGTTAATATCCTTTTATCATGCCCTTTGGCGAGGGATTCAGGGTCCGACCGGGTAAGATAATACCGTATTCTTTTTCTCTTAAGGTTGTTAAACATTTTAACGATCATATCAAAAACCATCAGGTCCTGGATTTCATCAAATTTTCGAAATTTACATAGAAGATCATCTCCTTTAATTCACCTGAAATATCGAGGGCTTTAATACAATCCACAAAATCACCTATCCTGTGCATTTTCCCTTCATAGGGCATGGGAAAATCAGTTCCGAAGATGAACTTGTTTTCGCCTACCCGGCGAATAAGGTTTTCATTCAGTAATTCTTTGATTTCATAAGGGTATGCTGCTGTATCAATATATACATTCGTGTGTTTCTCTGTGACCATAAATGATTCGTTATGCCAGAGTGTGCCCAGGTGTGTGAGAATAATAGTAAGATCTGGGAAATCATTGGCCACTTCATCCAGCAAAACAGGGTTGGCCTGTGAAAGCTTAACAAGATTTCCAAATGGTGTGGTGCCTACATGAAACACCACAGGAATGTTAAGATCCCTGGCTTTTTCATAAATCGGCCATACGGCCTTGTCATTGGGATGAAAATCCTGCAAAGGAGGATGCAGTTTCAGGCCTTTAAGACCCAGTTTTTTAACAGCATCTTCCAATATATCTGGGGCTTCACGATTTTTTATATCCACTGATGCGAAACCTGTGAAACGTCCGGGAAACTGATTGCAAATACCGGCGACGAATTCATTGGATGCAAAAAGTATGGGACTGTACATGGCAAAAAGCACAGATTTTTCAACACCGGCCTCATCCATCTGTTGCAGCAGGTTTTCAACAGACAACATGGCTGTGACCTGCTCCACGGCACTGAATGTAGGGATGTCTCTTAAAAATGAAAGGTATTTCTGACCTCCATCCTGTAATACCTTTTCAATTTCAATAAGATGCGCATGGGTATTAATGATTTTCATGATGACGTTGTTTTGGGATACGGTTTTTGAATGGGTCGTAAAGGTTAAAATCAGGAGATAAAGCAATTTCACCCTTGTTGAGGATTATTTTCAGGGCTTCTCCGGCCATAATTGAAGCAGTTAACCACACCATAGGTGCAAATGAAGTAATTGTTCCCTGGTTAATGCGCTGCAGGGCAACTTCTGAATAGTGTTCTTCAATGCCTTCTATTGCTTGTAATTCATATAACATCCTGAGGTTTAATGTTTTTCTTTCTTCTTCCGAAATTGTGCTGATATCTTTTCCTGTTGTGGGCATATTATAGACTTCTTCAAGTCCGGGAGTATCCTTTGTGAAAACCCTGACATTTCCAAAGGGAATGGCCCAGCCTTCAACCACGGGAATATTATGATTACGGGCAAAGCGGCTGATGATGATACAGGGGATGATATCATCAAGTGCGAGAATAGCAATATCAACGTCATGCATAATGCGTCCAATATTGCCTGTCTCTACAACATTTTCTTTGATGAGGTTTAACCCGGGATTAATACGGCACAAAAAGTTTTCAGCAACATCTGTTTTTCGCTGACCGACGGTATCAGAGAATGCAAAAATCTGACGGTTAAGGTTACTGATCTCAAAAACATCCCTGTCAACGATGGTTAAACTGCCTACACCTGACCGTACCAGAATCTCGGAAATAACGCCGCCTAATCCTCCCACGCCGAATACTGCAATATGAGATTCTTTTATATGCTGCTGTTCGCTCTCATTTAATAATCCGATATTACGCTCGGTGAACTGATGATAATCAATAACCATATTATAAAATTTATTGCTGAAAGATAGAAAAAATGGTCTAAAGATTTTTTAAATTCGAATACATAAATGATTTTAATGAAAAAGAATTCGCGGTCGGAAAAATCAAAAATAAGCCTGAGCAGGAAATTTGAATTGCTTTCTGATGCCCAGGAATATTGTAAATCAGCTTACCTGATTCTTTCTTCTGAAAAAGAGGTTGTTGAGTATTCCGAGAATATTACTGAATTATTGGGATTGCATGGAAAACCAAAGCAAATTACGTATTCTGATTATTTATCTTCTGTTGTGGCGGATGACAGGCAACGTGTTGGTGACCAGATTAATAAGCAGATAGAAAAGGGCTTCGAACATACAACAATTGATTTCAATATAGAGGGACAAGAATGGACATATCTTCATATCGTTCAGTATACCAGATTATTCTATGATTCCGGGAGCAAAGCGCCTTATCTTTTCATCGTATTGCAGAATGTTTCTGAAAAACGCAAGATGGAGCGGCAGCTCGGCTACAGTGAAAGTAAATTCAAAAACATTTTCACATCAACACCTTTGGGTATGTTGATATATGAGGTTGATGCCAAGGGTAATCTCATCCTTACAGATATGAATCCGGCAGCAAGGGAAATACTTAAGATCAAGGATGACAGGCTTATCGGAAAAACCATTGAAGAGGCGTTTCCGCCTTTGGCTTATACAATAATTCCCGATGAATACAAAAAGGTGGCCAGTAATGGTAATATCTGGCATGGTCATGATATCGAATATGACGACGGCATCATTCAGAATATATGTGATGTTACGGCGTTTCAGACTACTCAGGGAACTGCAGCCATCATTTTTCAGGATATCACGGAAAGAAAAAGGGTTGAAGACCGTTTAAAAGAATCGGAGGAGAAATACCGTAAACTGGTCGACAATTCTATAGTAGGGGTGTTCACAACAAACAGAGATGGCAAAATTTTGTTTGTTAACGATGCTGTTATGAAAATGTTGGAATATACCTCGAAAGAAGAACTGCTGAAGAAGAAATCAAAGGATTTTTTTGCCATTGGTGAAATTTATGATAAACTGATCTCTGTTATTGATGAAAATAAAAAAGTTACTGATTTTAGGTTCGACCTGATAACAAAGACGGGGAGAAGTATTACTGTGAGCCTTAACGCACAATTGGAGAATAGTCATTTTTCAGGAATTCTGATTGATATTTCTGAAAAGGTAAGGGCAGAGCAGAAATTGATATCTCTGAACAAAGAACTTCATGAAACCAATGAAAGAGTCAGATCAATCAATAAAGAATTACAGAAAAGCGAAGCCCTTAAAAAAGCCCTGTTGAACAATCTTCCGCATATGGCCTGGATGAAAGACAAGAATTGTGTTTATTTATCTGTTAATGAATCATTCGCCCGATTAAGACATCTTTTGCCCGATGAAATTATTGGAAAAACGGACAGGGATTTGTATCCGCCAAAGATTGCAGCAAAATATATACAGGAAGATCTTGAAGTTATGAAGAAACACCGGGAACGTTTTTTTTATGAAAAAACCGGCAAACTTTGGTTTGAAACTTACAAGGCTCCCATTTTCAATGAAAAAGGCAAGGTGATGGGGATTTCTGGCATATCACTTGAAATTACCGAACGAAAAAATGCTGAAGAAGAGATCAGGGCATACAGCAAAAAGCTGACTGAGCAGAATAAAATACTCAGGGTTATTAATAATGAATTGATAAAGGCTAAGGAAAAAGCTGAAGAAAGCGATAATCTCAAGTCTTCTTTCCTGGCCAACATGAGCCATGAAATAAGGACTCCCATGAATGCCATTCTGGGTTTTGCGAATCTGTTAAAAAACAAGAATTTTTCAGATGACCGGAAAGCGACTTTTGTGGATATCATTAATTCAAAGAGCAAGCAGCTGCTGCAAATTATCACAGATATAATTGATATATCTAAGATCGAGGCCGGACAGATCTCTATTTTTAATAAAAGCTTTTCTTTAAATGAACTGATCAGGGAACTGTATCTGTATTTTGAAAATATCAGGAAGCAGGATAATAAACCTGTTCAGGTGAGATATTCGGTTGGCCTTCCCGATGGTGATGATATGGTATTCTCAGATAAGATCAGGATTGAACAAATTCTGTCAAATTTTCTTTCCAATGCGTACAAATTTACTGAGAAAGGTACAATTGAACTGGGATACAGCATTGAGAACATCTCTGTTGTTTTTTTCGTCAAAGACACCGGCATAGGAATAAGGCCTGAAGAACAAAAGATTATTTTTGACCGTTTTCGTCAGGCAGATTCATCGCATAGCCGGTCATACAGTGGCACAGGTCTTGGCCTGGCCATTTCAA
The DNA here is from genome assembly GCA_016934055.1 of Bacteroidales bacterium. Lineage (GTDB taxonomy): Bacteria > Bacteroidota > Bacteroidia > Bacteroidales > UBA10428 > UBA5072. Next base: position 15,420 of record JAFGTR010000055.1, read on the forward strand.
AAGGGCTGGCTGAAAGGATGAATGGGAGAATATATGTAGAGTCGGAATGTTCCAAAGGCTCTGTTTTTTATTTTTCATTACCTTATGAAAAAGGAGAATCGGTAATACAAGCCGAATCTGGTTTTGATGAGAGTTCATTCGACTGGTCTGATAAAACAATACTGATTGCCGAAGATGAGGAAGATAATTATACTTTCCTGGAAGTGCTGTTGAAAGTGACCGGTGCGGATGTCATATGGGCCAGGAACGGACGTGAGGCAGTTGAGATATGCAGGAAGAAAGCCGGGATTGATTTGGTTTTGATGGACATTAAAATGCCGCATATGGACGGGCTTGAGGCAACCAGGCAAATTAAGAAGTTACGAAATACACTGCCTGTTATTGTTCAGACTGCCTATGCCATGTCGGCTGACGAAGAAAGCTGTCTCAGGGCAGGAGGTGATGCTTATATAGCCAAACCCATTAAGATAGAACCTTTGTTTAATCTGATAAGACAGTATCTAGAGTAAGGGAAGGGGAGGAAGGAAGGTTATCAGTAACGGGTAAATAGTGAATAGTGAATAGTGAAAGATAACATTTGATTCGGAACCCGCAACCATAATTAACCTAATAACCTGGTCTGCTGAACTCCTAAAAAGCTAAATCCCTGAAAAGCTAAACCGCTACATACCAAAACGCATACCGACCTTTACGTCAGGCAGGCCACACGCCCAAATCATCTGTTGTTATATTCATTCATTGTTGTCTCAATGCCGGCTAAACCGAAGCTTCTGATAATATCATGGCTGATCTTTATCTTATCCGGGAGTTTGCTTTCTTCATTTTCTGACCATTTACCCAACACATAGTTCACCTGCATGCCCTGGGGATAATCACTGCCTATGCCAAAACGCAACCGGGCAAATTGCTGATGACCCAGTACCTGGATGATGTTATTGAGCCCGTTATGCCCTCCGTCGCCACCCCGTGGCCTGAGTCTGAGTATACCAAAGGGGAGGGCTATATCATCGACAATCACAAGGAGATTTTCATCCGGAATAGATTCCTTCTGAAGCCAGTAGTTAACAGCTTTTCCACTAAGATTAACATAGGTGCTGGGCTTAAGTAACACAAAACATCTTCCTTTCAGGAAATAATATGATATAAATCCATATCTTTTATCCATAAAAGTGATATTGGATGCATCAGCCAATGCATCCAATATCCTGAATCCTATGTTGTGGCGGGTATTATGGTATTCATCACCCATATTACCCAATCCTGCAATCAGGAATTTCACAAGCTGTTAATCTATTTTTTTTGTTGATCCTCTGCCGGAGCAGTTTCCGGGGTTTCTCCGGGTTGGGTTTCGCCACCTTCAGCTTCAGCCGCAGCCTCAGCAACTGCAGGTTCTTCACCCATACCTTTGGCAGCCAGCCTTGAAGATATCACACTTACAATAGCGGCACGCTTTGGTTCAAGGATCTCAAGTTTGTCATAAGACAGATCGCTTGCAAGCACAGATTGGCCAACATTCAATTCACTGATGTCAATCTCCACAGAATCCGGCATGTCGGAAATCAGCCCTTTTATTCTGAGGTATCTTTTGCGATGCCTTAATTTTCCGCCTTCCCTGACACCTACAGAGCTTCCGACAAGGTTAACAGGAAGCTCGACAATCGTGATTTTGTCGGGAGCTGTTTCCATAAAATCAATATGCATAATTTCATCTGTAACAGGATGGAATTGTATTTCTTTCAGAACCGCCTGATGGGTTTTGCCCTCGACATCAATATTGATAAGAAATACGTCGTGCGTATATACAATATCCTTAAAGGTGTTTGTGTGTGCAGAAAAATAAACATTTTCCTTTCCCCCGTATAAGACACAGGGGACCTGATCGTTCAAACGTAATTTTCTGGATTCTTTTTTGCCAAGATCTTTTCTGGCTGTTACTTTAATATTAAAAGACTTCATTGCAATAAATTTAAACAATAATAAATGTGCTACTTGGAATATGATCCGATATTCCCCATTACACCATTGTTTAAAAAACACTGGTTTAAAAAGGAGTGCAAATATAAACAGTTTTGGGATTTATGAGAAAGATTCGGGATAAATTTTTTCATGGGATAAGAGGGTGGAATAGTGAAAAGTGAAAAATGAAAAGTGAAAAGTTAAGGTGGAACAGTGGAAGAGTGAAACGGTGGAAAAGGAAATAGGAATGGGAATGGGAATGAAAATGAGATAAATTGCCCTGTAGGGGCAATCTGTTTGTAGCCCCGGGCCTGCCTAGACGGCAGACAGGCTTCAAGCCCGGGGAATCAGGATGAAAAGAAAACGCTGCAGGCAAAGCATTACCAAAAGCCGGAATCTTACATGCAGCGTAACAAATTAAAAGATCAGCCAGCGACGAAAAAAAGTAAATGCATTTTCCTTACAGACTCACAGTCTGCAGTCTGCTAACCTTAATAATAACTATCACATTTCAATGATCGTAATTTAGATCAATTCTAAATTTCATTTGCCTATTGACTCATATTGGTATTTTTTTTTGTATAAGTTTTAAGAAGATATAGGGAAGAACTTTGGGAAAAAATTGCCTTGCATTTGTTGTTGAAGTGGAAGCAGAAAAAGGCAATGAAGATTATTTAAAAGATTAGAAAATAGACTTACAGCGGAATATTCAGTTCTTCTGGTAGCCCGGCCGAAAAGACATTAAATATTTAACCAGATAATTCAAACAAGGATTATTCGTAATTGTATTTTACGTTTTTAAGTAATTCGATTTTTTACCATTACTCATATCAGAACGAATAAATAACCATTAACAATTAAACTTAAATCATTAATAATCATCAAGAAAGTACTAACTTTAGTCGTCAGTTTTGTTCTTCTTATGAATAATATTGCCTTGGGGCAGTTGAAAGTAAAATCCGATGGCAAGATCGGGATTGGTACTTTGAATCCTACAACAAATGTTGAAATATTTGCCAGTACAACCAAGTTCAACAGGACCATTAACGGAGGGCAGACAGTTGTTCCGATCATGTTTGACTGGCAATACCAGCACCCGAGAATTTATCCCAATACCAGTCATACAGGATATTTTGGCAATCCCTATGTTTGGTATTCCGGAAGTTTTGATTATGTATTATATTACGTTAGTTGCACGCATGTATCCGATGCAAAATATAAAAAGAATATTGTCCCGTTGAATCAGTCCCTGGATAAAATTCTTCAACTCAATGGGGTGAAATATGAGTTGGATTTTAGCACCCTGGGTATCAAAACAAAAGAAGATGAACCATTTGGAAAAATGCAGATGGGACTTATCGCCCAGGATGTAATGAAAATACTGCCCGAAGTCGTGAAGTCAGATAGTGTAGGTTTAAGCATTGATTATACACAGTTAATTCCATTGCTTATTGAAGCCGTTAAAGAACAAAATGCAAAAATCATAGCCCTTGAATCTAAAATCAACGATAATAGTAAGCTGAAAAGTACAGGCAACGGTATTTCCAATAATTTATTATCTGCCATGCTGGGGAAAAATGTTCCGAATCCTTTTGACCAGAATACTAATATTGAATTCTACCTGCCTTCCACAATACAAAAAGCTGTGTTTTATGTATACGACTTACAGGGCAAACAAATAAAAAGCATCTCAATAACAGACAGGGGTCAAGGCAATATTGTTATAAAAGGTTCAGAACTTATGCCGGGGATATATTATTATTCACTGATTGCCGATGATGTGCAAATTGGTATTGAGAAAATGATATTGACAAAATAAGACAATGTTGTTATTTAGAAACCATAAGAGAATGAAAATTATAGCCCATTTCTTTTTAATGTTGATGATTTCAATGCCGGCAATAGCGCAGACCAAGGCTAAACTTGTGTCAGAAGGAAACAGGTGGAATGAATATGAATTTAACTCAGGCGATTACACATATAAGGTTCATTACTATGAAGTGACCGGTGATACTATTATCAACGAAAGAACATATATAAAAGTATACAGGGATAGTTTATATGCTGCTGCAATAAGAGAACACGCCGATAGTGTTTTTATAATCTATGGCTTTAAGGGGGCAACCATTGAGGAAAAACTATTGTATGATTTTAATTGGAAAGTCGGAGACTCAGTTTGCTGGGATTCTTATTATGGTGAACATATTTGTTTTCTGGAAATAGAAAAGATTGATTCGATTTTACTTGAAGATGGTAATTATTATGCATGCATCAACGATGCCTTTGGACAGTTGTTCTTTATTAAAGATATTGGTGAAATATATAGGGTAATATATCGTATGATGCCCAGACCGACCAGCATATCGACTACTTTAATTTGTTTCTGGAGTGATGATCAATTAATATATTTTAACCGGTATTTTGAAAATTGTGAAGGAATTCACACAGGTTCTGTAAACAAAAAGGAACACCAATTAAAAACCATCATTAAAACCACACCAGATAATACAGTTCTTATGTTTTTTGAAAATCTGCCAGCCTTGGATTGCAGGATAACAGTTTATGATATTCAGGGCAAACCTGTCAGAAATTCCATCATTAAAAAGCAAAACATGTTTGATGCAGGGATGTTCAATACAGGCTTTTATTTTTTCCGCCTTGTGAACAACAACGGCGATTTATTAGATTTTGGCAAATTTATCATTACACGATAATCAATTTCGAAATAACAATGAAATCAAAAATATTTATTATAATAGGCCTAATCTTTTTTCAATTTAAGGTTTCAATAATAGGTCACGAAATTATTAGAATATTAATTTCACAGCAACAAGACTGCGTGACCAGAAGACCAGAAGACCAGGAGACCAGAAGACCAGAAGACCAGAAGACCAG
>JAFGTR010000190.1 GCA_016934055.1 Bacteroidales bacterium
GCGTCCGCTTGTGCCTTCAACACAATATTAATCTCTCTTCTTAAATAATCAAAAATAACCCCCTTCTCCATCCCCCCATAGTTTACAATCACCAGATTTTTCTGGTCTTCATACAGATCCAGCAACAATGTGTTCTCCAACAATAAGCTATCAGGCTGTTTTCCAGAAAGTCTTCCCTCAAAATACAGCCAGACCGATTCGTCATTCTGTTCCTTTTTATTATACAGGAAGTTCACCGTTTTCCCGCCCGGTTCTTTCACAAAAAAAGAGTTTAGCAGATGATTAGTAACAAGGTCAAGATCGCTGGCTGCGATCTCACTTTCAGGATCAAAAATAACCTCACGTTCATAGATATGGTAGAAAAGTAATGCCAGGTCATCGGAAAAGAATTTGCATACAAGGTTCACTTCACCGGTTTCGGATGAGATGTCAAGGTTGGTGTAGGATATGTGGACGGGATGGAGCACATTGAAAACAAGTACCAGCATAATGGCAAGAGCATTCATTTTGTTTTAAATTTATCCATACGAAAATAGTTATTTCTGCAGCATAAATAAGAAATAAATGCATCAGCAGTAGTTCAAAATCTTAATGCAGGACAATAAATTCAGAGAATATATATTTTCAAAAAAAAGTAATTTTTAATGACAAAAGATACTGATTTATCCTTCGTATAATCAGGATTTGCATTTTTTGGTCATAAAAAAAAATACTTTCACATTTTATTCTTAAATTTAAAATCCGCGTTTCTGTCATTAATCACTTCAAATCTTAAACTCGTGGAAATAAAGTCATTAAATTAAACTCGTATGCCAAATCTGCGTAATATTGAAGTAAAAAGAAATACTGGTTTTTTCCGGTATAATACTTTTCATATTTTGAAAAATAAAAAAATACCTATGTCGCCGATTTTCTTCCAAAAGATTAATGCTTTCCTCATTATATTTGATGTACAAAAGGAAAGCATGATATGGGCCAATGACTATTTCTTTCAAACTACGGGAAATCGCAGAAACGATAATATAAAGCTACCACTGGATTCCTTTTTGCTTAATATTCACCCCAACGACCGATCAAGCTTTCTTAATATTATCGAAAACAGCAAAAACAATGAATCAAATGGAAACTCACTGATATGCAGAATAAAATCTAAGGCTAACGGATGGATATGGGTATTTTCTCATTTTTCAATCTACGAGTCACCAAAAAAGGGCATTGTATATTTCGTCAATTATGCAACCGAGATTGACTGCTCAGGTCTGAGAAAACAACTCCTTGTTTTATTCGAAGATAATAATGATTGTTTCAGGAATGATGTGATGAAGATACTGACAAGGCGCGAAAAGGAGATCTTTCAACTCATTGTTAATGGCAATACCAATAAAGAAATATCGGAAATGCTGAATATAAGCATACATACTACCAAAACGCACCGGAAAAGGATCATTCACAAAATGGGAATAAAAAACAGCACAGTTCTCATAAGAACTGCGGTTGAACACGGAATTTGCTGATTTTGCTTTATTTTAAGTTTTAATCTTCTTTTCCAGATATATAAATAGTTTAAGGAATTTAAACAAATTATCTGGATCTTTATTGCAATAACTCCCGGAACAAAAATTTTTAAAACTGTACTTTTTTCATAAAGTATAGTTAATCAATTGAAAGATTACATAAATATACCCCCAAGGGGGTATTGAAAGTGTAATGTAAGCTTGGTATTTTTATGCGGAAAAGTTAAAACCCTAAAAATTAACCAAACTTACATGATGCTCCTGCTCTTCAAAATTTCAAGCTTGTCTTCATTTTTTCATTTCCCGTTTGAATAATTGACTTTAAATTATTATTCTAAGGTATTCTTTATGAGATAATTATAAGACTGCACACAAGAATTAAGACCCGAAATAAACTGAAATACAGAAAAATATCAACCTGAAACTATGAAAAAACTTATTTTAAGTTGCTGTTTATTCATTACAGCATGTAACATTTGTGTCAGCCAGGATCTTGTTGCTTTTTACCCTTTCAATAATAATGCTGATGACGAAAGCGGAAATGATTATCACGGCGTTGTTTACGGAGCAACCCTTGCAACCGACCGGTACGGCAATGAAAACAGTGCTTATTCTTTCAACGGGGATGATTACATTGACATCCCCATTACAGGCTTAAACCAGGAAACCGGATCAATTATTTTATGGTTTCAGATATCGGGCGTTGATTATAGCTATCAAAAGGTATTTTTTAGTATTTCGAATAACGCCAGTGAAAACATAACATCATTTTATTCAGGCATTGACCAGCGAACAGGACTCTCTGACAGTCGTCTTCTTTCTTTGGTAAATATAGAAGAGCTTGGCTCATCCCGCTGGCAGTTGTGGGTACCTGAAAGCCAGTTTAACAGTCAGACAGATTACAACTGGAACCATCTGGCAGTTATTCAGGATGGTGTTGAAACCAAGATGTATTTAAACGGAAACTTTGTCGGATCATTTGGTGTCAGCAATGACCTTACTGCATGGTGGAGTGATTTACTCAGTGCGGCAAATCCTTCTACAGTTGCTACTATTGGACATTTACGAAGGAATGGGGCATTAGTCGATAATATAGGGTTTAACGGAAAGGTCGATGATATATTGATATACAACCGTGCATTGACTGAACAGGAAATTCTTGATCTCTATAACGGGACTGTCACGGTGACCTCCCCAAATGGTGGAGAAACATGGACAGGGCTATCAACACAAGATATTACATGGAATTCAGCAAACACCAGTGGAAATCTAACGATTGAGTTTTCAGGGAATAATGGCGCTGACTGGGATACGATCATGGCCAGCACACCCGATGTGGGATCTTTTTCATGGACACTTCCCGAGGGATCTTATACCGAATGCCTCATAAGGATTAGTGATACAGACGGCGAATCTGAGGATGTCAGTGATGCTGTTTTTATTATACAACATTCGGTTAATCCTTTTGCCTCAAATCCAATTGTTGAGTACAGGCATTGGGGTATTGATCAGCAATATGAATTGTACGGACTACACCTTCGTTTGAATGTGGCAGATCCGCAAGGTCTTGAAAACATTGTTTCCGTTACCGTCACCACACCGGGCAGTATTGTTTATAACCTGTACGATGACGGCCAGCACAGTGATAATGAGGCCAGTGACGGATATTTTGGATATGATGCATGGAACCTTAACGATGAGCCGCTCTCCGGGGAATATGTTTTCGTAGTCACTGATGCGGAGGCTAATAATGATACTGTCGTTGACATACTTGACCATACAATTGACATCCCAAGAAATGTTCAACCGGCAAACAATTCGATTGTAACTACGGCAACGCCCACATTCAGCTGGGATGAGGTTTCCGGAGCCACAAGCTACCGGGTCAATGTACACGATGGTTTAACACAGTTATGGCATCGGGATGATATCAGCACTGCTTCCATCCAGTACAATAACAACGGAACAGGTCAACCGCTCGAAGAAGGCAAGATATATTACTGGAATGTAAACGCTGTAATTGATGATGCTGAAACCTGGCATGACGAAAACCGATTTATTTACTCTTCGAATACAAATAACCCTGTAGTTGCCAATCCACAGGTACGTTCCATGCACCGGGGTGACGATTTTGGTAACGAGAGTTACGGGCTTGAACTCTACCTGGATGTCATGGATCCGCAGGATTTGGCTGATATTTCATCGGTGACGGTCACATCACCAAACAGTGATGCATATACATTGTACGATGATGGGCAGCATAATGATGACGGAGCGAATGACGGGCGATATGGGAACCATATCTGGAACCTTAACCAGGCACCACCCATGGGGGAATACTTATTCACTGCAACCGATAACTCAGCAAATACAGATACCGCAATTGACAACCTTGATCTGGTGCTTGACTATCCACGAAATCTGCATCCAACCTATAACGAATTTATCACCACATTGCATCCCGAATTCAGTTGGGATCCGGTTGCCGGGGTGACAACTTACTGGATAACGGTTCGTGATGAATTCAATAATGAAATATGGTCCTCCAGTACCTCGGGTACATCAATTATCTATAACTACAACAGCACAGGTGCAGATTTAACAGATGGGAAATACTACACTTGGGACATTAATACAAATATTGATGATGCCAGCAGCTGGCATGATACATGGCGTTTTATTTATTCCACCGCGCCAATGTTAACGGTTGGAGTGCCGCAAACCAGTGAAACCTTAACCATTGACGGGAGTGGCTCGGATAACATCTGGAACTCCGCTTCATCAACCAGGGTCTTAAGGCTTGCTGAGGGCTCCTTTAATGACTCTGCCGATTTTTATGTGGATTTCAAAATGTGCTGGAACGATGTTAACCTGTATCTTCTGTTTGAGGTTACCGATGACATGCTTTATAATTCCGCCAGCGATCCATGGCAAAACGATGCCATTGAGATCTATTTTGATATGAACAATTCACGTAATGTCTATTATCCCGGCATGGGAAACTGGACTGCCTATGATTATGTTGATGACTACCAGATAAGGTTTGAATGGGGGAAACCTGATATTACAGGATATCCGCCCATCAGCGGGATAACAAGTGCTTATACGACCAACCCTGCTTCCGATGGTTACCAGTATGAAATTGCCATACCCTGGAGTTCGCTGGGTCTGCCCGTCGCCGGCATCGGAGTAAATTTCGGGTTTGACATGAATATCATCGACCGCGACGGAGGTGATGTACGGGATGCGGTAGTTAACTGGAATTCGCCTTTTGTTGAAAGCTGGCGTGATCCGAGCATGAACGGTATAGCTGAATTGAGAAATAACAGCAATGAAATGCCAGCCGAACCAGCTTTGCTGGCCAGATGCAACGGATATTACGGACCGAGTGGCTCAACCATCTCACTGAATGCAGGTATATATTCAGGGCCGTATGACATACCGGTTACAATCAAGAACATCGGACAGGCAACCCTTGAAAATATTGTTGCAATAATAAACGGACCCGGTTACAGCATGATCAGCACGCCTGCCTCCAACCTGGGATCCAATGAATCTTCATCCTTTACGGTCCGTCTGGATACCAACTATACCGGTTCGTTCAGCGCTGACCTGAACATTACCAGCAATGATCCGCTTTCACCTTACAATGTAACACTGATAACCTCTATTATCGGCCTGCCCGACACCCTTGGAATAAGGTATACAGAAGAAATCATTACACTTGACGGATCGGATACTGAAAACATCTGGCAGACATTAAGTCCCATTGCCATGAACCGGATCGTTGAAGGACCGGAGGTCACCGAACCCGATGATCTTTCCGTGGCATATAAATCATGCTGGGATATCAACAACCTGTATTTCTATGTCGATATCAAAGATGAAGTATTACATGAAATACAAACACCTGGCATGGAGTGGAATTATGACAACGTCGAGTTTTTCTTTGACATGAATAATTCACGCAATGTTGCCTATTCTTATGGCGTTGGTGATGCATACGACCAGGATGACCGTCAGATTCGCTTTAACTATAACAGCAATACCCTCTCTGGCATAAATGTACCCGAAGGGATTCAGTTCACACAGGCATTGCGTCCGGGGAATGACGGCTATATACTTGAAATTGCCTTCCCCTGGTCATCACTGGGAATACCGGCCGGCGGTGTTGGCGTGCAATTTGGTTTCAGTGTATGGGCTGAAGA
>JAFGTR010000056.1 GCA_016934055.1 Bacteroidales bacterium
CAAATCAGCAAATCAGCAAATCAGCAAATACTAAAACGGGTATCCGATACCAAATTGGATCTTAAGATCATCACGTTTAAAACCACGGTTTGTTGGTATCCACCTTTTTTTGTCCTCTTCAGCCGGATCACGCATTTTAACGGCAAGATCAAAACGGAGCAGGAAAAAGTTGAAGTCAAACCGGAATCCAAGTCCGGTGCATAAGGCGATTTCCTTGTAAAACCGGTTCCATGCAAACATGGCTGAGTCGTTATCTGTCTGGCTTATTGACCATATGTTTCCTGCATCAACAAAAAATGCCCCTTCCAGTTTCCAGATGACCTTGAACCTGTATTCAAAATTAGCTTCAAGTTTCATGTCGGCCACCTGGTTGGGATATTCTAAAATGTTATCAGGCCTGGAGGAGCCGGGCCCCAGTTCGCGGGTTCTCCAGGCCCTGATACTGTTGGTGCCGCCTGAAAAGAACAATTTCTCAAAGGGCAGAGCCTTGGAATTCCCGTAAGGATAGCCTGCCCCGATATACAATCTGTAAACCAGTTTATTAAGAGGATCAACAACATTGTAATAGCGAAAATCTATATCACCTCTGAGGTATTGTGAATAAGGTACTCCAAAAAGGTAATGCCCTGTGCTGTCGGACTCCATCCATTGGTTAGCTGCACTCAATAAGTTACCGGCAGATTCCAGGTTCAGGCGAGTATAAATATAGTCACTGCTTTTGCCCAGTTTTTGACTGTTGAATTCAAGTCCATAACGAATTGAAGTCACCATATGGTCTTCAAAGCTGTAACCCAAATATGTGTTTTTAATATCATCAAGCCATTCCCGATCCGAACGGTTTTCGTATAAATTAATGTAGTTGAGTTCAATGGGCCAGAAGTTGTGGGTGAAATATTTCTTGCCTTCAACATAATACGAGAAGGAAAGATTGGCTATGGATCTTGTATAATACGGACGGCTTTGATAATTATATGCGCCTGTAACAGTGGTTTTTGGCATATAGCGACGGACGAATTTTTCCATTCTTAATGGTGCAAGAAATTTAGGGAAGCTGATTTTTACTTCTGTACCCATTTCATGCATTAACTTAAAGCTGTTTAGGCTGTCATTCCTCACTGCCTCCAATGCGCCGGTTAAGCGCAGATTTAACACTTCCGCACCGCGGAAAAGGTTCCAGTTCTGGTAAAGAAGATTACCGCGTGCTCCGATATCCCCTGATGAATTTGTTCCGACAAGTTCAGCCTGGTATGACTGAACCTTTCTTCGTGCCAGTTCAATGATGCAATCCATGTGTTTGTCCTCACCAGCCGGTGCGACGCTGTCAATTTCTTTAAAATTAATGTTGACAAACCTGAAAAGACCAAGGGATGAGAAAACCCTGTACGTTTTTTCAACTTCACTCAGATTATAATAATCGCCTTCATGTATGCTTTTCTTGTTGGTTATAACATCCAGTTTGAGCTTTGGATTACCATTATGAAGGAAATACGTGTTTTCAAAATATGTGGTGTCGAAACCTTTGGGCAACATACTTGTTTGTTCAGCAAGACCAAGCGGAGAATAATTGGGATATACATAAACGTTTCTGATACGGTATCGCTTGTGTGGCTTTGTTTTTGTTTTTGGATCAACTTCTCCTTCAACAAAATCCTTAATGATCATGGTAAGATCAATATAAAATGAAGAAGGTATTACATTGGCTTCGTAATATATATACTCTTTTGAAAACCGGTAAAACCCCTTGTCTTTCATATAATCCTCAATACGCTGCCGTTCTTTTTGAAGCACAGCCTTGTCAAGGTTTTTACCTTTCCGGATAAGGGAATTGACAGTGTCATTTAAAATCTCGGAAACAATTGATGTGTCTTCAAAAACATATGTGATGTTTTTTATACGGTAGGGTTCATTTGGCACGACCGAATACTTCACAATGGCATTTCTTCCTTTATAATGTGTGCTGTCTGTAATTTTCGCAAAATAGTACCCTTTGTTTTCAAGGTATTGCCTTATTTGTCCAACTGAATTTTTTGTGTAATCATGATCATAGATAACAGGTTCTTCCCCGATTTTTCTTAACCATCCGTGGGGCCATCCGGTTTTTTCAGGGTTGGCCAGGTTATATAACCACAGATGAAATCTTAGCCCCAGCACTTTTTTATTGGGTTTCTGAACGACATAGCGACCAAGTTCTTCAGTTGAAATGTTTTTTTGCCTGATGTACAGCTGGTTTTTATTCAGAAGGTAACTGTCCTGTGGAATCCTGCGGCCGGGAGAACAGGAAGTCATAATAAAAAATGCAGATAAGAAAAGGAAGAGAATTCCTTCAACCCTTGTATTATTGAAATAGAAAATTCGGTTCATCAGGGATCCGGATTGAATATCCTGTTCATAACAGGATTTCAGGTGCAAGATTATTTTGTACCTTCACGCAAAGATAATTTTAACCTTCACAAATTCGGTGCCTTTTTTAACAAAATTGGTTTTTGGTGAATTAATTGTACGACCAGAAAATGTTGAGCAGGAATAAATCAAAGTTTATTAACGCTTTGAAAACAAAAAAATTCAGGGCAGAAACAGGGTGTTTTCTCATAGAAGGGGATAAGCTGGTTTCTGAAGTTCTGGCCGGCAGGGATATTCCTGTTACAGAATTGCTGTCAACACCGGATTGGCTGCAACATAATCGTTTTTTAATACACGAAGGCGTTGATACAATTACTGAAGTCAGTGATGCAGAGTTGCGTAAAATATCTTCATTTGAAACCCCAACAGGCGTGATGGCAGTTTTGAAAATGCCGTCAGCGGAATACCGGGAAAAAAACCTGGCCGGCAAACTTTCCGTTAGCCTGGATACCATACAGGACCCGGGTAATCTCGGCACTATTATCCGCACAGCTGACTGGTTTGGCATCACGGACATCTTCTGTTCGCAGGGTTGTGCCGACTGTTTTAATCCGAAAGTTGTACAGGCTTCCATGGGAGCTGTCCTGCGTGTTAATATCCACTATGTGCAACTTGAAACTTTGTTTGAGAAACTTAGTCAACAGAATCAATATGTTATTTACGGATCTTATCTCGAAGGTACATCCATCTATGAGCTGGAACATACAGCATCAGGCATGATGGTATTTGGTAACGAGTCGAAGGGTATACATCCAACGCTGAAACATCTTATAAAGATACCTGTGACAATTCCTTCGTTCTCTTCTTCAGCCGGGCATGTGGAGTCGCTTAATGTATCAGCGGCAGTGGCTGTTTTCTGCTCGGAGTTCTTCAGGGGTAAGGCTCGCAAAGATTAAGATATATTTCTCGCAGAGACGCAAAGGCGCTAAGAATTTTTATAACAAAAGTATTGCTTAATCTGTAAATCTGTTATTCTGTCCACATTCCACAGTAAACCTTCAAATTTTCAAACCTTCGAATTTAGAGTCTGCTCCGAAAAGTATCATGGAAGATTTTCAGCTAATCACGAATTTATGACTTTTTAGATTGGATTCAGGATTAAAGATCAAATAGTTTTAATGACAAGTTTTCTTATGTTTCTTGGCGTCTCTGCGCCTCTGCAAGAACCTTGCATTCCCTTAGCGCCTTTGTGTCTTTGCGAGAAACTACACGAGAAACTCCGCGCATTTTTCTGCGCTGGCTTCGCCGTCAAAAGCTGATGAAACGATACCCCCGGCATAGCCCGATCCTTCGCCACAGGGGAAAAGGTTTTCTGTTTGAACATGCTGGCGTGTATCTGCTTTGCGGGGTATCCTCACCGGCGAAGAGGTTCTGGATTCCACACCCAGGATGACAGCTTCCCTTGTCAGAAATCCTTTCATTTTCCGGTCGAACCGCCTGAATCCTTCACGCAGCGATTCATTGATGAAGCGGGGCAGCCAGCTGCTCAGGTCAGATACCGTCATACCCGGCAGGTATGAGCTGGCCGGAAGTGAGGCAGATGACCTGTGACTGACGAAATCGGTAAGCCGCTGTGCCGGTGAACGCTGGCCTGATCCTCCGTGCCTGAAGGATTGCCGTTCCAACTGTTGTTGAAGTGCCAATCCTGCCAAAGATCCATGACGTGTAAGCGGTTTAAGGTCATCAGCCGTGATCTGCACCACAATGCCGGAATTAGCATAAGGTGAATTTCTTTGCGAAAGCGACATGCCATTTACCACAATTTCTCCCGGTGCGGTGGCTGATGGTACGATCTGTCCACCCGGACACATGCAGAAAGAATATACACCTCTTTTTTCAATTTGTTCTATGAGGTTATAAGAGGCAGCAGGAAGATATTCGCTCTTTTGCCCATGATACTGAATGGAATCAATAACTTCCTGCGGATGTTCCACCCTGACGCCCATGGCAAATAATTTCGGTTCCAGCATAATGCGTTTACGCTGAAGAAGATCATAAATATCTCTGGCCGAGTGGCCGGTAGCCATGATAACAGCTTTTGTCACGAAAGAATTTCCATCACGGGTGATAACTTTCGTAATGCGATTTCCTTTGACTTCAAGATCGGTGACGCGTTGATTGAAATATATTAATCCGCCACAGGACATAATCGTATTCCTTATATTTTTAATGACCTGCGGGAGCCGGTCAGATCCGATATGAGGATGGGCTTCATACAGAATGGACTCAGGTGCGCCATGAAAAACTAACAATTCCAGTATCCTGCTTATGTCACCCCTTTTCTTTGACCGGGTGTACAATTTGCCGTCTGAATAGGCACCGGCACCACCTTCACCAAAACAATAGTTCGAATCGTCATTAAGCAGATGATTTTTTTCAAGTTGCAGAATATCAGTATATCTTTCTTCTACAGGTTTTCCCCTTTCGAGGATCACCGGCCGGATTCCCGTTTCAATAAGCCTGAGTGCGGCTGCCAGTCCGGCCGGACCTGCCCCGATAATTGCGACTTCAGACCTGTTATGAACAGTCTGGTATTGGAATGTTGATTTAAAAGACTCAGGGACGGTTTCATTGATATACAACCTCAGCGAAAGGTTAATCTTTATAGCACGCGAACGGGCATCTACAGATTTCCTGATGATGCGGATGGCTGAAATATCATCGGGGGAAACGCCTGCTTTCCTTGCGGCCAAAGGCTTATAATGTTCTTCTGAAAACGCCTGGCAGGGCGTAAGCTTAAGTTCTATTTCGGTGATCAATGGTTAACGGCTTTTGTGTCCCCGCAAATTTACCCCAAATTGTATATTGTATTATTCAAAATGGAATGAGATCATGAACATGCGGGAGTTCATTTTGTCGATCACATTGGTATAAATGGCGTCTTCCACCGGAGGGTACAAATAACCCCCGGGTTCGTCCTTCCTTTTAAGGCTTGTTTTAAGCACATCAGTTAAACCGACTGAATACTTGAACTCAATGCCAAATTTGAAGTAATGAAGATAGAAATCCATCCCAAATCCCAGTTCATAATAAAAATCAAGCGGATCAACCAATACAAGATTGTTCTCTTTCTTTGAACGCCCCCAGGTTTTTTTTGTGGCGGCAAGGTCAATTCGGGTATTGAATGCTCCCAACAGGTAAGGCCTGAAATTATTCAGGCGTTTTGATTTATATTTAAGGATCAGGGGAAACTCAAGGAAATTGGATTCAACAATCACCGGAAGGTCGGCCGAGTCAATCAGTAAATTTGTGGTCCGGAATTCCCTGTAAGCGATTTGTCTTTCTCCTCCAAATGAGATACCGGGGGTAAACCTCAGGTCGAAATTCTCAGCCAGCCTCAGATTTGAGATGGCATGCACATGAAATCCGGGTTGCAGGTGTTCTACGTCAGCAGCAATGGATGAGTCTATGCCTGTTTGGGATTGCTGTATGCGAAAATCCATGGTGTTGATCCCCAGGGAGAAACCAAAGTGAAGGGGCTTTTCATCATGGGTGGGGTCATTTTTAACCTTGGGTTTCTGGGCAAATGAGACCACAGCAAAAAGAGCGGCAATTGAAAATAGGAATAGTTTCTTCAAGTTTCTTTCGTTTTAATAAGAAGAACGAAATCGGCACGAAAATAGTATTTTTTATATTAAATGTAAAATCAAACAGGATTTATGAAAAAGACATGTTTTGCTAAATCTCTTGCGCTGATTATCTTTGTTCTTCTTTCATCAAAATGATATCACATGTATAATTACGAATACCTTTACGATTTCACCTGCAATTTCTTTTCAAAGATGGGTTGCAGCCCTGATGATTCACACCTTATTGCCGATGTTTTCCTTGCAGCTGAACTGCGTGGTATATCTTCCCATGGCATGATAAGGATCAAGGATTATTACCAGCTCTGGAAAGCCAACCGCATCAATGTAAAGCCCAATATAAGGGTGGTACATGAAACGCCCAGTACGGCTGTTGTGGATGGCGACGGGGCAGTCGGCATGGTAGCTGCATCACGTTCCATGGAAATAGCGTTGCAAAAGGCTTCAGGGACAGGCAGTGGATGGGTTTCTACACGGGGATCCAATCATTTTGGCATAGCTGGTTATTATGCCATGATGGCACTGAAACATGATATGATAGGCATGACAATGACCAACGCTAATCCTTTGGTTACCCCGACCTTTTCTGTCAGTCCCATGATGGGGACAAACCCGATTGCTGTTGCCATCCCGGCAGGTAAACAACCGCCCTTTGTGGCTGACTTTGCAACCACGCCTATTGCCCGGGGAAAGCTTGCGGTGGCTGAAAAGAAAGGAGAAACAGTATCATATGGCTTTGTGCAGGATAAGAACGGAAACCCTTCCAACGATCCGGCTATTTTGAAATCGGGAGGTTCAATGCTGACTCTTGGAGGCGATTATGAGCATGGAAGTCATAAAGGCTTTTGTTTAAGTGCCATCGTTGATATTTTTTGCGCTGTTTTCTCTGGGGCAAATTTTGGTCCTTATGTTCCGCCCTCTGTAGCGTATCTGCCGGTACTGGATAAGAAGGTAGGGGAGGGAACAGGACATTTCTTCGGCGCCATGCGCATTGATGCCTTCCAGCCAGCCAATGTCTTTAAAGACAGAATGGATGAGTGGATTACAACATTCCGTGCAGCTAAGCCTGCTGCGGGAAGAGAAAAAGTGATCATCCCGGGCGATCCGGAAAGAGAAATGGAATTCCGCCTCCGAAAAGAAGGTATTCCTTTAATTCCTGCTGTTGCCAAAGATCTGAATGAAATTGCAGAGGAGATGGGAATTGAATTTACTGTAATAATTTAGGTATGCAATATTCCCCTCCTGGGAGAGCCTGTCCCGATGAAATCGGAAGGCAGGGGTGGGTTTGTTCAGAACCAGGAATCAAGACCAAAGAGCAAAGAACAATGAACAAAGACAAAGACAAAGGATTCATGCAATAATCATAAAACTATCTTTTGCTTATATCACAACCCAAGCAGTATCGCTATCCCGCTGAGCAAAATTATCGCGCCTGCGATAGCGTGAGTATAACGTTCCAGTTTCCCAAAAGGGATCCTTTTAAATCCCGTTGTCAGCAGTAATACGATCACCAACATGGTGGCAATGGTGGTAATGGCAAAAACGGTTGAAACCATGATAATGCCCATTGTCCCGTGTTCCGCAGCCGGGTACATCAACATGGGTATCAGGACTTCACAGGGACCCAGTACAAATATAATTATAAGAACCCAGGGTGTAAGGTTTACGGCCTTTTCTTTCCTGTGGATATGGTCGTGGTTGTTTTCGTGTGTGTGCACATGTTCATGCATGCCTTCACCGGTATGATAATGAACGTGACTGTGGGGTTTGTTTTTAACAGCCCTGTAAATACCCCAAACCATATAAACCAGTCCGAATATCACAAAGGCCCAGGCTGCCAGGTCGCCACGGAAGCTTTCAATACCTTTTATTTTTGAAAGCATAACACCCAGACCTATTCCCAGGCTTCCCAACAGAATGGAACTTCCGACATGTCCTATGCCGCATAAAAA
This sequence comes from Bacteroidales bacterium, assembly GCA_016934055.1. Lineage (GTDB taxonomy): Bacteria > Bacteroidota > Bacteroidia > Bacteroidales > UBA10428 > UBA5072. Next base: position 7,940 of record JAFGTR010000056.1, read on the forward strand.
AGTTATCAGGGAGGTTTTGGCTATTGACCACTTCCGGGCTTTGGCTATCACCACGAAAGGCAGGTAATGATCGGGTCCGGCCACCGTATGAATAAAGCCTACCGAAGCGGCTGTGGCCAATAATATGTTTATATCTGAAGCCATATTCAATTTGTATTTATTTCTTCTATTTCAAAAATCTCATGTCTGTCCCATTCCAGCCAGTATTTCAAGGCCGAACGGCGTACAAGTTTCCAGTATCCGTCATCCAGAAGGCCGAATTTAATCAGTCCTTCTTCAATATCACGATTAATCATCGCCAGGTATTCATCTTTCAGTTTCAGTCTGACAGATCTGCCGTCATGGGTGAAAACAGCCTCGGGCTTTGTTTTTTCAACTTCGGCAATGGTTATCAAACCCTGGCCGATAGTAGACCCTGTGCTGACCTGTATGCCATCATTAAGGCAGCTGTATGGGGGTTTTATTCCCGCAAAGCTTTTAACCTTCAGTACATCGGGCCCGACATTAAAAATCTCCATGGCCAGTGTCCCCATTTTGGCCCCGGCAACAGAATATACCCCAAGATGCCCGTGAAATTCATCGGTCATCACACAGGCTTTCCATTCTGTGATACCATGACGCGCTATGGCCGAATCAATTATATTGCGTACGTCATAGGTATACATCTCAGGCTTTACGGGAAAGGAGCTGAAGACGATATTGTCGCTGTGAGCATAAATTCCGCTGATCATATCAGAGAGGACTGCTTTAACAGATAAAGGATCATAATCTCTGTTATACCGGATATTGACTTTCGGATGCAAAACCGTCATATCAAATAATTCAGGATTGGTATAGTAGGCTGAAACCAGTTCATCAGCCATCTTCAGGTGATGCTGATGCTGTCTTTCCGTTAATGAAGACTGGCTGCCTGTTTTTAACAGCACAGTTGCTAGGGCTGTTTTATGGTTCCCGGCATAGGCATAGAGGGAAGTGTCAAGAAAAGCTTCTTCTTTATTGAGTTTGGAGATCAGGTCAATTCTTATTTTCGTGTTGATTATCAAATCGGCTGCTGCTTTGTCATAAGTGTAATTAAATCCGGATGCGGGATTTATGCTTTCGTTGTACCAGATAATTCTGTAAATTTTATTAATAAGAGCAGGGTTTTTCTGAAGAACCTCAGCTATTGTTGAAAGGGGACCCAGACATACATAGGTTACTGTTTCATCGCTCGTTTCCAGTGTGTTCATCAGCCAGGCCACACCGTCGGTAATAACCTTATGTTTTTGTGGCGGGTTTCCCAGTGTAACAGAACGGTTTAATTCACGCCAGGCCGGACCCGGCCTGTTCATCGTTCTCCCGCATGCAACCGCCATGGTATCCAGTGAGAAGATATGCATTAAAGATTTTATTTTTACTGCACCCTCTTCAGGCAGCAACGTGCCTTCGGTAACAACAATTCCTGTTACTTCAATATCGGGAAATGACAACAGCATGCTGACAGCCCGTATGTCATCAAATGCACAGTCGGTATCAACAATCAGGGGATGATGGTTTTCATCATGGAACGGAGAAGCCTGGCAAAGAAAAAGGGGAAATAAAAGAATGAAGGAAACAATTATTTTTCGGATCATCAGATGAATGAAAATTAAAAAATGTAACACGATTTGTTAAATTGTGTCACAAAGGTAGAAAATGTTTGAATGTTATTTTTTAAAGCTTAAGTATAATTCCCGTTTTAGGAACATCAAGCCGGACATTCTTCAGTCCCGTTACTGCCAGTAACCGTTTGGCCCATTTCTGTAAGGCTTTTTGATCTAACTCGTCCTGCCGGTAATGCTTTAAATCATGGTATCCGGAATAGTGAACCAGTTGAACAATGGGGATGCCTGTTTTTTTTAAGAATTCCATTACAGAGAATGGAATGTTGGCGTAATTGTTGTTTTCCTGGATAAACCGGTCGAAATACCGCCTGTAATCCTCATTGGCATCCTTTAACTGCAGTGCAGCACAACGTTCAACAGGGTTCTTATATTGCCATTCTTCCAGGTAATTGCTGACTTTACCATTTTCAGGCTTTGAAGTGGTAAAGGATATATGGTTAGAAGCAGGGTAACTGAACCTGTTAGAGCAATCAATATACATGACCTTTGCTTTTGAGATGGTGGCATAATCCTCGTTTCTCAGAAAGGGGAACAGCAGATCACCGGTAAACAAAACACTGGGGGCATCAGCGTCTTGTGCATATTCAACCAGCAACATGGCGGCACCTTGTGAACTCTCACCGTGGTATACAGGGAATGCTGTAACAGCTAAACCAGGGACTTCTTTTACAAACTCTTTCCTGCCGGGTTTGAGTTCGTTGAACACAACGGCATTCATAAGGTGCGGAATAGTCTCCAACACCTGTTGACGACACAAATCCGTTGCATACACAGGCAATTTTCTACTATCAGTGCTGGTATATTTAAGGCTTTGGGCAATCCAGTCTACGCCCGTTATATGGTCGGGATGTGCATGTGTAAGGAATAAAGCTTCGGGGATGCGGTTCTCGTTTTTCAACAGAAAAGGAACGGTATTATGACCCGCATCGATGATAATTTCCCATTCTATTGTCCGTGGCGAGTAATTTTTACCCATACAGCCGATAACTGCATAAGAAGCACTGCCCATGTCATCAGCATTCATCCTGTCATAAAACGGATGTTCTGTTCCCAGAAAGACCGGCCATGCATTACCGCAACCATTGACTCTGATAAAAAGGCTCATAATAGTTTTATTTTATCAACCCTGCCCTGTAAGGGTACTCCCCCTCGTAAGGCGGGTCAAGGGTCAGTTCTTTTAGAATGTTGAATGCTCCCGCGTACTTATCGATAATAAAAAGTACATAACGGATATCCAGAGAAATGTTCCGGCAGACAGACGGATCAAATTCATAGTCACTGATGGTTCCTTCACAGTTGCGGTCGAAATTGATGCCGATCAGCCGTCCTTTACCATCAAGCACCGGGCTGCCTGAATTTCCGCCTGATGTGTGGTTCGAGGCGATAAAACAAACGGGCATTGTTGAATCAACAGCATACGGACTGAAATCTTTATCCTCAATAAGTTGTCTTAACTTTTCATTTACGGAATAATCGGCAACATCCTTTCTCCCCTTTTCAAGAAGGCCTTCTGCAGTAGTATAATAATCATAATAAATGGCATTTGCGGGATTATACCCCTGGACTTTCCCGTAGGAAAGCCTCATCGTGAAATTAGCATCGGGATAATATTGACAACAGGTGTCAAAGGTCATCAGACTGTTGACATAATCCCTGTATAAACGATTCAATTCCTGGTCAAGACTATCACCGATTAAGTAATACGGAATAAAGACATCTGAAAAATCTTCATTAAACCTTATTGCAGGATCAGACAGTAATTTTTCCACAGTACGAAAAGAGAGCTTTTCAATCATCTTGTTCAGCCTGTTACGATTTGTGAAAAGACTCTTTTCAAAAAGTTGTTCAATATAGGCTCTGGAATCTCCGTTATAGCGGTCATTGATGATATCATAGCTTTCAGGGAGAAATACGGGATCAACTGATTTTTTATAAATATCAAGGATACCGGGCATGGTTCTTCTGTCGATAACAAGATTAACATTTGTGAAAAAATCATTTGCCATTTTTTTCAGTTCTTCCTTTGACTCTGAAGAGCCTGTTGTGTTATAGCCTAATGTTGAATAAGCCTTATTGATAAAATCAGTTGCGAAACGCATTATTTCAAAGCTTGCCATGGCTTCATTGCCCAGTTCCGATGCAATGACAGCAGCTTTGTTTTCCGTATAATGCTCATTCAGGTTTTGCAGCAAAGGTTTAAAAACACTTGAAGTTTGCGGATCAGTCGCCAGTGTTTGTTCTTGCCTGATCCTTTTATTGACAATACAGGTTCTGGCGGCTCCGTCGATAATCCCTTTCCATTTCTTCCAGGCATTGCTTACATTTTGGTATTTATGTGCATACTGCAGATTTATTTCAGGGTTTTTAGACATTTCTTCAGCCATAATTCTGAGCCTTTCTTCTCGCATTTCTATTTTGGAAGGAAGTATTTCTTCAATGATTATGGCAAGGCCTTTGGAATGCAGGTATTGTTCGGTTCTGGCCGGATAGCCCATGATCATGGTGAAATCACCTTCACGGATACCTTGTGTTGAAAGAGTAAGGTGTTTTTTTGGTTTATAAGGTACATTATCTTTGTCAAATGCAGCCGGTTTATTATTTTTTCCGGCATAGATCCTGAACAGGCAAAAATCGCCTGTGTGCCTTGGCCATATCCAGTTATCGGTATCTCCTCCGAATCTGCCAATTGAAGATGGCGGGGTACCGACAAGCCTGATATCTTTGAACACCTCATATGTGAAGAGATAAAAGTCGTTACCAAAATAAAAGGATTCAATTTCGGCTTTATAGTGGGTGTCTTTTATCTTATTGGCAATGATGGCAGCAGAATTTGAATCGATAACAGCAGATCTTTGTTTTTCTGACATGTCAGTCGTGATACTTTCAAGTACCTGGGCCGTTACATCTTCAATACTTATCAGCAATGAAACGGTAAGACCGGGATTTGGCAATTCCTGGTCATGTGAATAAGCCCAGAAGCCCTTTTTTAGCAGATTATTTTCAATGGTGCTGTGAACCTGGACACACCCGTAACCGCAATGATGATTGGTGATCAGCAGACCGTCAGGTGAGATGATTTCCCCGGTGCATCCTCTTCCGAATAACACCACTGCATCTTTGAGACAGGCTTTGTTAATACTGTATATGTCATCGGATGAAAGCTTCATGCCTGCGGCTTGCATGTCAGTGATGGTTCCTTTCTCAATTAACAAGGGTATCCACATGCCTTCCCCGGCCTGCAAGCCTATTGGCAAAAGAGATATAAAAAATAAGTACAAAAAACTCTTCATATCATAGTTGTTTGTTAACACCCTTTCGGGGTATTTCTGATTCAATAAAATGAATTAATGCACTGTATAATTTTTGAACCGGCAGTCCCATGACATTGAAATAGGATCCTTCAAGCCTGTCAACGCCGATATACCCTATCCATTCCTGTATACCATATGCCCCGGCCTTATCGAATGGTTTATACTTTTTTACATAATAGTCGATTTCCCCGTCGGTCAGATGTCTGAAATGCACTTTGGATTCAGCTGCAAAGGCCAGTTCTTTGTGAATAGAAGCGATACACACGCCAGTGTATACAAAATGCATTTTTCCTGAAAGATTTCGTAACATTTTTTTTGCTTCTTCCGTGTCACGTGGTTTGCCGATCAGCTCGTTATTGAGCCATACAATAGTATCGGCGGTTATCAGCAAAGTTTTTTCTTTCAGCAACGATGTGAAGGAACGGGCTTTAAGTTTTGCCAGGTAGAGTGGTATATCTCCAGCAATTAAATGCTCAGGAAAGGATTCTTTAATCTCATTATTGGTAACAGTCTTAAATTTCAATCCCAGTTCTTCCAGCAGGAAACTGCGGCGTGGTGATGCAGATGCCAGTATAATGTCGTAATTATTTAGTCTTTCAAGATCGGACAAGGCTTTCAAGAATAATGATGAATGATATAATTAGCCACCAACACATACAGCAGGCCGGCAATCATAATACATTTGGTAAGGATGCTGACAGTATGAAATGCTTTGGCATCATTAGCCCGGTATACCAAAAAGGATGCTGTCAACAATGGAATTATCAGCAATAACAGGATGTAAAAAAGCGTCAGTCTGTCGGGGAGATACAGAAAATAGATCAGGATCAGTGCCAGGGCAGTGATAGAAAACAGGACAATAACAATGAATTTCGAAAACCCCATACCGGCAACTGCCGGTAATGTCAGGCGGCCGTAAGACGTATCTCCCTTTATATCTTCAGCATCTTTTATAATTTCACGCGCCAGTGTTAGGATGAAGGCGAATCCTGAAAAACAAACCACCCACATCACAATATAAGTCAGGCTGTGCATATCGTCAGTCAGCAATCCGGCATTATACCTGTATTGTAATGGCAGCTCAAAAAGTAACACCAGCATAGGAATCATAGCTGTCATTAATGCAACAATAAGGTTGCCAATAAGCATCTGGCGTTTATAGGTTATTGAATAAAACCACAGTATTCCGCTTCCTAAAAGGAATAAAACGCCGAGATAGACAAAATCAACCGCCCATGCAACATATAAACCCAGAAGTACACCCAGAATGGTCAATATCATATGGATTGTCATGGTATGCCGCAAGCTGATGGTACGGCCAACAACAACATCTTCCGGATTGTTGATTGTATCGATTTTCCGGTCGAAATAATCATTGATAACATAGCCTCCGGCTGTTATCAGCACAGTTGAAAGCACCAGTAAAAAAAACAACAGATTACTCATTTGCAGGGATAAGTCATGTGCTTTCAGTAAAGGTCCAATCAACGACCAGCGTATAAGAGACTGGGTAAGAACAATGATCAGCAGGTTCGGGAGTCTGATCAACCTGTTGAAAGAAACAATGGTATGCCAGGTTTTTACCATAAAAAAGCTCCGTCTTTCATCCATTTACCATGCAGACGCAATACCTGTTCGATGATATCGCGCACACAACCTTCTCCTCCGCGCAAATGGGAGATATAAACGGAAATTTCCCTGATTTCTTCAGCGGCATCTGCCGGACAGACAGGTAATCCGGCTTGTTTCATGACTTCATAATCAGGGATGTCATCTCCCATAAACAAAATATTCTCAAAGTTCAATCTGTATCTGTTTTTAAAATCCATAAAAGCATCGGTTTTGATGCCGGATCGCATATAAATGTCTTTAACGCCCAGATATGAGAAACGTTTTTTTACCATTTTTGAATTGCCACCTGTTATGATGGCAATAGGGTAACCGGCTTTGACAGCATACTGAACAGCATAACCATCCTTGATATTCATCATTCTGACAAATTCGCCTCCAGGATGCAGCAAAACATTGCCGTTTGTAAATACACCGTCGACATCAAAAGCAAAAGCTTTGATCTTGCTGAATTTTTCTTTCAGATTGCTCATATGTCATTTACAAAATCAATCAAATATCACAAACCACCGAAAACAGAACCAAGAGACAAGAACCAAAGGCAAGAATCAAGAGTAAAGACTTGATTCAGATACAGGATAAATCCTTTGGTGCTTTGGTGTTTTGGTGGCATCATTATAATCGTTGCTTTCAGGTGTTTTTGTAACGCGTTAAATTTACCGGTTTAAATAATTCATTTCCCCTTTCTGGCAAAGGTAATGATACTTTTGCTAATTTGCCGGTATATTTCAGCTATATCAGTTTCTTCTTTCAGCATTTGAAGATGCTCTTCCATAGTTATTTTGTCATCTCTTATTGCAGGGCCTGTCTGCGCTGATAACGGGGGTATTGTGCTTATTTTGCCGGCTGTTTCGGTTATCAGCGGTTTCAGCAGGTCAAAAGAAATTGCTTCGCGTGCGAGAAGGGTATCAGCAAGCGTGTACATGTGATTGGAGAAATTGGAAGCAAATACAGCGCTAAGATGAATGATTTTTCGCTGTTTGGAATCCATGATATGGACTTTCCCGGACAGTTGCCTGGCAAATTTTACAAGCTTATCAGTATTTTCTGGTGAATTGGCCTCGACAAGGACAGGCACTTTATTAAAATCAACGGCTTTATTTCTGGTAAATGTCATCAGTGGATATAATACGCCGAAACGGCATGTCTTTTCTTTGAACACATCCAGGGGCATGGCACCAGCTGTATGAACCGCCAGGCTGTTGCCGAAATCAATCTGTGCAATGACAGCTTTAATTTCGGCATCGGGTATGGCTATGATAATAATATCGACTTTATTTTCAAGTTGTTTAAGGTCTGTGTGGTGATCAGTATGCACCTGTTCAGCCAGGGCCTTACCGGTTTCTTCAGTCCGGCTGAAGACCTGCATTATCCTGATGCCTTGCCTGCTCAGGGCTTTTGCCAGATGCCATCCCAGGTTGCCGGCGCCTATCAGCACTGCTGTTTCTATTTTGCTTTTTGCCATTAAAGGTGTTTTCAGGGCTTTTGGATATTTAAACCGTACATGGCATAATTGATCTGGTAAAGCAGGGCAGGTTCATTGTTGTTATCGCCGATCTGATGCCTCAGACTGAAGATACCGGGATATTTCATCTCGATGATATAAAGGTATCGTTGTACAGTGTTAATAATACGTTCACTTTTAAAATTTGGATTGGCACGAAGGTTGGCAGCTATAGCATATTCTACTTTGTTTTCCATTAAAGTGTTAAGCAAAGTATCCGGTGATATCCCGTAATAATATTTGTTCTTACTGCGCATCATCCTGAGCAATGAATCAGCATCCATGTATGACAGTCGGTTTTGATGAATAAACGAAATGAGCTGCGATTGTATGGTATCTCCGGCTGTATGCAGGGTGAAAACGTCATTTCCCTGGCTAACAACAGCTACCATGGATGGTTTGGTTATCAGTTGCCGGGCGAATGGAATATTCTTTTCATACAACTCGTTTTGTTTTAAGGCAATCAAAGGGCCCGTCCTGGCTTTGAGCATGGCAACAAGGCTGTCGGCATCTTCAGCAGGAAATCTGTACATGGGGTAAAAATCTTTACCCTTGCTGTAAATGAATGACATGGAAGGCTTTCGCGATACAACAACGGCACTGTCGGGAAGATTTTTCCCAACCCATTCGCTCATTTTAAGAAAGTTTTGCCAATCGGGTGTAAACCCGTAATAAAGGTTGCCTTTAAGGTTTCTGGAAAGGACTTTTTGATTGACTTTAATTTTATCTGCCGTTTGAGAAAATACTTTTAGGAAAATGATGCACAAAAAGAACAGAAAGATCAATTGAAGCATGCCATACTTCTTTACCCGGGGAATTTGTGTGAGTGCCCATGAAATGGCCAGGATCATAAGTGGTGCATAGATAACAATCATCCTCATCTGCCCCCAGTTTTTTTGTAACGCGATGAAAGTGCCACCGATAGAAACACCAAGATAAATGGTAATGAAGAAAATTGACCTGTTCCTTCGGAAGGCCAGTAAAAATGCCAGTAACAGCAGTGCAATGATGATGACAGTTGATAGTGCTCCTGTATTCACGTTGCTTTCCGGCTTTAGCCCAAGTATTACCAGAAAATGCTTAGACAAATAGATCTGGGCATTATCCCAGAATCTTGTTATCATGCCTCCGAAATTTTCAGTGCCCAGCGAACTGTTATAAGGATCTTTCAGCAGGATCTCATTTAACTGGCCTGAAAATTCAGCTCCTTTGAGATCCCAGACAATTCTTTTATAAAGATTGAAAGGCAGCCTGAAGATCATATAAGACAAAACAGTTGCAAGAACAGCCCAGTATTTGCCTTCAATAAGGAAGAACAATATAACGGCACCGATGACAACAATACCTATGTTACGTGTTATGCTCATCAGAAAAATAAGGCACCCAAGGCCCAGCCAGTAACGCCAGTTCCTCATCTGATCTTTTGCCGTATTTATATTGACATCGTTCAGTTTCAGGAATAGAAAAATGAAAACTGACTGAAGCAACAGGTAAAGTGCTTCAGAATATGTTTGGCTGGCGAAATAAAGGATCTGTGAATTAACTGAAATAATAAAAGAAGTAAGGACGAGAATGGTTGAAGATAAACGTTTTCTGAATGCATAATAGAAGAAAATGAAATGGCCTGTCACAAACAATAAAGAAAAGAACTTAAAAAGGATCACTTTAATACCGCCCAGGGCAATGAGCAGACTAAGAAATATCGGATAAAACGGACCGTGCCAGCCAGGGAAACTCTCTCCGTCAAGGAATTTTTTTGCCGACACAATATATCCTGAATCATCACCGCCTGTGCTGACCTTTACGTCAAAAAGATAAATGCCTATGATGATGTTCAGCAAAAGACAGATTATGAAATATAAGGTTGATCTTTTATCAAAATGAGTATCCAGAATATTAATCAATGTTTTCTTGCCGGTAACCGCCATATCGGCTTTATTGCCCTTTGCGTTTTTTTGTTCCGGCCTGGTGTTGCTTTTTTTAGGTGATTTTTTTTTTGCCCCCATAATGTAAAAAAATTTCTTTTTTTATTTATGGCTATAAATATAAGGATAAATCAATTATGTTTGTCAGTTCAAAAAAGGAACATCTTTATTATGATCAGGGTTTACCATGATTTCGAAGGAAAAGACAAAACAGTTTTATAATGCCGTTGCCCACAAACGGGTTAAAGTCAAAAGAAAAAACTGGTATTATCATCAATACCTTGAGAAGCAATATGCTTTTATGATTCCCGAAAACTCCAAAGTCCTTGAAGTGGGTTGCGGAACAGGTGAATTATTGCATGCTGTTAAACCTGCAGTGGGCGTTGGAATTGATTTTGCAGAGAATATGACTGAAAAGGCCCGGCAATTGTTTCCGGATTTACAGTTTTATGCGTTGGATGTTGATGTCATGGAACTCAACGATACATTTGATTATGTAATTATTTCCGACGTTTTGCATATCCTTTATGATATTCAGGGTGCCTTAAAAAATATTCGGGCACATTGTCACAATGGAACCAAGATTATTATTTCGAATTATAATTACTTATGGGAGCCTGTTCTGAGGTTATCTGAAAAATTGCATCTCAAACAATCTACGCCTATATCAAACTGGCTTTCACACAATGATATATACAACCTTCTCGAAATAGAAGGTTTTCAGGTTGTGAAAACAGAACGGAAGATTTTGTTGCCAAAATACATTCCCGTATTGAGTTATCTCTTTAACAGGATTCTTGTTAATTTACCTTTCTTTAATTTGTTTGGTCTTGTCAATTTCATTGTTGCACGTCCTTATGTTTATAAAACCACGGACGATTATTCAGTATCAATTGTAGTTCCGGCACGCAATGAAAAGGGTAACATCGAAAATGCCGTTATACGCACACCTCAATTTGGTTTGAAACAGGAGTTTATCTTTGTTGAAGGGAATTCTTCTGATCAGACGTATGAAGAAATGCTCAGGGTGACAGCAGCATATCCGGAGAAAGATATTAAGGTATTCAGGCAATCAGGCAGGGGAAAAGGAAACGCTGTCAGGGAGGGATTTGAAAAGGCAACCGGCGATATTTTGATGATTCTTGATGCTGATCTTACAACTCCTCCTGAGGATATGCCTAAATTTTATAATGCTTTGGCCAGTGGTAAGGGCGAATTCATCAACGGATGCAGACTGGTTTATCCCATGGAGAAACAAGCGATGAGGTTTCTGAATTTACTGGGCAATAAATTCTTCAGCTGGTTTTTTTCATATTTGCTCGGACAACGGTTAAAAGACACTTTATGTGGGACCAAAGTCATGTTCAGAAAAGATTATGAGCATATTGTAAAGAACAGACATTATTTTGGCGATTTCGATCCTTTTGGAGACTTTGACCTTTTATTTGGTGCTGCCAGGCTCAACCTGAAAATCATTGAGGTCATTGTCAGATACAGGGATCGTGAATACGGTTCCACCCAGATCAGCAGGTTCAGTCATGGCTGGTTGTTGATTAAAATGAGTCTTTTTGCCGCTGCAAAAATCAAATTCATATAACATTCCATGAAATCAATTGACAATCGGATTCAGCATGAAATTGAACACGGTGATTATTTGGTAAAACACGGAGCCGGTGAGATATGGAATTGGGAATCACCTGCCGGAAAGATAAGGTGGAGGAGGAGAGTTGAAATGCTTTGTCATCTGATAAAAGAGGACTGGATAGTATTGGAACTTGGTTGCGGTACGGGTTATTTTACAAAAGAGCTTGCAGAGACCAAAGCAAAAATAATGGCTATTGATATTTCACCCTCCCTGTTAAAGGAAGCTGAAAGAACTGTCAAAAGGGCCAATGTTAAATTCATCCTCGATAATGCTTATCAGATGACTTTCGGGGATGCAACATTTGATGCGGTTATTGGCAGTTCGGTGTTACATCATCTTAATGTAGGGAAAGCAATTGAAGAGATATTCAGAGTTTTAAAACCGGGCGGTATTATAGCTTTTACTGAACCTAATATGATGAATCCACAAATTGCACTGCAGAAAAATATTCCTTATATCAAGAAAAAGATGGGGGATTCGCCCGATGAAACTGCCTTTTTCAGATGGGTCATAGGGAAGAAGCTTCAGCAAAAGGGATTTGAAAAAGTAAACGTGCAACCTTTCGATTTCCTGCATCCGGCTGTTCCTGAAAAAATAATCAATACAATATCCAGGGTTGGTCGTTTGGCTGAAAAAACTCCGCTTATCAGAGAAATAGCCGGCTCGTTATATATAACAGCACAAAAACCCTAAAAAGATTACAGCGGCAGATGGGGGGTGTAAAGCGTGCAGCAAAAACTGTTCAGCCAGTAATCCGGTAGGCTTTGTAAAAGTGCACCAGTCGGGTCTTTGAATTCAAGATTCAACCATACAACCACAATAACCACAACAACTGACAACCTGCCTCTCCGGCAGGCAGCCAACTACAACTCTCAACCATAACAAATGCAAACCGGCTACTGACGACTGCCTAAACTGTTCCCATCTCCCTGTCCCAAAATCCCTGTTTCTTTATAACATCCAGCAGCTTTCCTGAGAAGTATTCGTTATCTTTTTTAGTATATCTTTTTTGCGTGAATATCTGGGCAAGGGTTTCAAGATTATTTTCTTTCAGAAGCTGTTGTGTTAACTGAGAATGGTCTTTCTCATTATAAATACGGTCGATGTCTTCCGGTGTATAATCCCTGTATTTGTCAATGTGCAGAATACCTTCCAAAGGCAGTCTGTCGGTAAGGCCCGGAGCTTCGTCGGGATAACCCGCAACAAGGGTGGTTACAGGAACCACCCCAGAGGGCAGATCAAGGATGTTAATGATCATGTCAGCATTGTATGTTGTGGTTCCAAGATAACATATACCGAGTCCGTTCGCTTCTGCTGCCAGGGCGGCATTCTGGGCGGCAAGCAGAGCATCAATGGCGGCTGTAAAAAACGACAGGAAGTTGTCATAACCCGGTTCTGCCTTGCGCTGCAGGCACCATTTATTGAAGCGGTTAAAATCAGCACAGAACGTAAGAATAACCGGAGCCCGGAGAACCATATCCTGTTTGAAGTGAGCCTCCCATAATTTCTGCTTAATCTGTTTATCGGTAGTCATAATAATGCTGTATACCTGCATATTACCTGTAGTTGAAGCACGTGATGCAGCCTTTATGACAGTGTTGAGCAGCGATTGATCTATTGGTTCGTCTTTGTATTTCCGTATCGTTTTATGACTTGTTATCGTGTTCATCATTGTATTGAAATTTGGATTATGTTTGTAAATATATCAATAATTTTAGCGAACTGCCGTTTTAATTATTGAGCATATTTGTGCGTAAGACGCAGATTTCAAAACATATCATATTCTATGGAGCTTGTTTACTATATTGTTGATGTATTCACAGATAAACCTTTCGGCGGTAATCAACTGGCTGTTTTTCCCGAGGCACAGGGTATTGATGAATCATTGCTGCAGCCGATTGCCGGGGAATTCAATTTTTCCGAGACAAGTTTTGTTTTTCCGCCTGATCATCCGGGAAACGACTGCAAATTAAGGATCTTCACCCCGGCCCATGAAATTCCAACTGCCGGTCATCCTACCATTGGAACGGCATATATATTGTTCAGCGAGGGTATACTAAAGCCGGCTTTGAAGGGTAGTGCTGTCTTTGAAGAAAAGGTAGGTGAAATTAAAATCTCATACACGCAGCATAACGGTGTCTGCCATGATATAGGGATGACTCAGCCATTGCCTGTTTTCGGACCGGTTCATAATAACCTGCCTGTAATAGCAGACATTCTTTCATTGCAGGTTGGTGATATTGATGAAAGATATCCCGTGCAGAGTATTTCATGTGGTAATAATTTTCTTTTTGTGCCTTTAAAAAGAATGCATGATCTTGCTCATATCAGATTGCGGCCTGACATTATGGAGAAGCACAAAAATGAACTTGACAGCACTGAACTTTATGTGTTTTCAACACAAACCGTTCATGCCGGATCAACAACACATGGCCGTATGTTCGCTCCTTTGTTTGGAATTGCTGAAGACCCGGTAACAGGCAGTGCCAGTGGCCCTCTGGGTTGTTACCTGGTTCGTTACGGTATTTCTGACGGCAAATCAATCATCTGTGAGCAGGGTTTTGAAATGGGCCGCCCCGGACTTGTTCATGTCAGAATTGAAAATGAAAATGGTGAAATTAAAACGGTTCATGTTTCGGGAAATGCTGTTAAAATATCAAAAGGCTTGTTTTTGATATAGTGATATATTATTAGTGCAATATTATTTGGCCATTTCACCCTGATGTAACCGGGATCGGAATCTCATGAAATACTGAGATAAATTCTACATGACTATCGAAAGGTTGAAGTTAAAATGACAGGGGTTTTATATGATAATAGATTGTTAACAAATATTTTATAAAGGGGGGAAAAATACTGTATTTTTGCAATTGCGTATTATGCTGCAAAAAATAATGCCATGAAGGCAATTACGCTGATAAAAGATAATCTGAGGGTTTCCCTGGGGTCTATCAGGTCGAATATGTTACGATCTGTTCTCACCATGCTCATTATTGCTTTTGGTATAATGGCACTGGTTGGGATTCTTACAGCCATTGACTCAATTAAAAGCACAATTACCACTCAATTTGCCACAATGGGCGCCAATACATTTTCCATTGAAAGCCGCAGCATGTTTGTCAATATGGATGATAATCACAGGCGCAGAAAAAATAATCCCTATATCTCTTATCGTCAGGCCAAAGAGTTCAAAGAGCGTTTTTCATTTCCTGCCACGGTGTCAATTTTCACTTATGCTTCTGGTACAGCTATAGTAAAATATAAGTCCGAGAGAACGCACCCTAATATTACCGTCGTCGGGGCCGATGAGAATTACCTGCTTACGGCGGGTTATGAAGTTGTTAAAGGACGGAATATATCATATCAGGATGTGCAAATGAACAGGAATGTTGTATTATGAGGCAGTTCCTTATCACGGAAACTATTCGGTAAGGAAGAGGATCCGATTAACAAGATCGTCAGCATCGGAAGTGGCAAATTTTTGGTAATAGGGACATTGAAAGAGAAAGGTTCAAGCTTTTCAAGCAGTGATAATATGTGTATTCTCACCTATACAAGTGTGAGGCAGTATTTCTCCTGGCCAAACCGTAATTATTCCATCAATGTATTGCCTGCAAATGAGCTGCAGGCTGAGATAGCCGCCGGTTATGCAGAAAGCCTTTTCAGGTCAGTTCGGAGGCTGAATGTTGTGGATGAATCAGATTTTGAGATCACAAAAAGTGATTTCCTTTCAAATTTATTGAAGGATATTTTAGGCGCTGTTCTGATTGCTGCTACGGTCATAGGTATTGTTACACTTTTTGGTGCAGCCATTGGACTTATGAATATAATGCTGGTATCGGTTACTGAACGCACAACAGAAATTGGAATCCGAAAGGCCATTGGTGCAAAAAACACAGTGATAAGGCAGCAGTTTTTGTTTGAGGCTTTGCTTATTTGTCAGCTTGGAGGTGTTGTTGGTGTTTTGCTTGGCATAATGGTAGGAAGTCTTTTAGCAAAACTTTTTCAATCCCAGTTTGTTATGCCATGGTTATGGATTGTTTCCGGAATTCTATTGTGCTCTTTGGTAGGATTGGTTTCCGGTTATTATCCAGCTGCAAAAGCATCAAAACTTGATCCGATTGTCGCCTTACGGTATGAATAATATTTAACACAGTATATATCATGAAAGAGCTCATTATTGAAAAGACAAATAACACTCCGGGTGTTGAGTTTAATGCTCAAACTGGTTATCTTAAGATTGAAGGCAGATCAATACCGGAAAATCCAGGTGATTTTTTTGATCGCTTACTTGAATGGATAGAACAATATTACCGAAACCCTGCTGATGTCACACGTTTTGATCTCAATCTCGAATATGTGAACAGCGGTTCTTCGAAATATCTGTTGGGTATTTTCAGAATGTTGAAGAAAAAGCAGGATGAAGGTTATCAGTGTACTATTAACTGGTATTACGAAGAGGATGATGAAGCTATTTTCAGTCTGGGGGAACACTATAAAACCTCGGTGAGGTTACCATTCAACCTGATTGAGTTTATTCAATAAAAAAGTCCGGCTTCAAACCGGACTTTTTTTATGTAATAAGATTCTCTCCCGGGAGATATTGGGCTTTTTTATTTCACAGTATCCATATGAGCAATCATGTCAAGTAATTTGCAGGAGTAACCCCATTCATTGTCATACCAGGATACGATCTTAACAAAGTTTTCATTAAGCATAATACCGGCTTTAGCATCGAAGATGGAAGTCCGTGAATCACCAATAAAGTCACTCGAAACAACAGCTTCTTCAGTATAACCGAGAATGCCTTTCAGGTCGCCTTCCGAGGCTTTCTTAATAACAGCACAAATATCTTCGTATGTGGTGGCTTTCTCAAGGCGACAGGTCAGGTCAACCACTGATACATTCAGCGTGGGTACACGGAAAGCCATACCGGTAAGTTTGCCTTTCAGCTCCGGAATTACTTTGGTAACCGCTTTGGCAGCCCCGGTGGAAGAAGGAATAATATTGCCGGATGCGGCACGGCCACCCCGCCAGTCCTTCAATGAAGGCCCGTCAACAGTTTTCTGGGTAGATGTGGTGGAATGAACGGTAGTCATAAGGCCTTCCACAATACCGAAGTTATCATGCAGAACTTTGGTGACCGGGGCAAGACAGTTCGTTGTACAGGATGCACAGGAGACCATGTTCATTTCTTTCTGATAAGATTTATGGTTAACGCCTATGACAAACATTGGAGTATCATCCTTGGAAGGGGCAGACATAACCACTCTTTTGGCACCAGCCTTTATGTGAGCGTCTGCCTTTTCTTTCGTAAGGAAGATACCGGTGGATTCAATGACATATTCAACACCCACCTCGTTCCATTTAAGGTTAGCCGGATCTTTTTCAGCTGTAACCCGAATGGATTGCCCGTTTACTATAAGTTTTCCGTCCTTAACATCAACTGTGCCATTAAAATGGCCGTGAATTGTGTCATAGCGCAGCATATAAGCCATGTATTCAACATCAATAAGGTCATTGATTGCGACCACTTCCATGTCATTTCTTTGCATTGAAGCGCGGAATGCAAGCCTTCCGATTCTTCCGAAACCATTAATACCAACTTTTATTTTAGCCATAGTATATTAAATTAATGAATTATGAATTAGATATCTGAAAACGAAATGCGAAGATAAAAAAAATATAGACACACACAAACGATGAACGGCGTCAAATAAATGATGAATGAGGGGGCTGTCTTAATGGTTGTGATGGACTGCCTGAGTCTTCTTCCAAAGGCGCTGGTTTTCAGGAAGATTGTAGGGTGTTGATTGTGGGCATGACACCATTAACAGCTGTCTGTTTTAGATTACATGAATGTAACGTGAACCGGGTATTTTCATTCTACCATCAGGATTTCATCAACCCTGGTTTTCTTTGGCTTTCTGCGGCTGACATCAATAGCTTTGCCAAACCGGTAACTGATGAAGAGGGAGAAGAAAAACCGGTTATTGTCTTCAGTGGCCATTATGGGTACTTTTTTCAGAAAAGCGTCAAAGATAAGACCTCCTTCGAGGGCATTCACAATTTGTTCACTTCGCCCGAATTCCATTGTCAGACCTATTTTACCGTAAACACCCGGAATAAGGGAAATCTCATCAAATCCTTTGAAAAATGAGGCTTTCCCTGTGATTTCAGTCGGATAGGCATGCTGGCTTTCACTGAATTTTTCAGTGCTGTATTCAGGAAAGACTTGTCCGTCGACATACAAGAGTGTAACATAATTATAGTAGATGGGTTTTGCAAACCCAAGGTCGGGCCCTGCGTTATAAAAATACCTTATGGCGATTCCTCCCCGGTCGTGCTTTTGATAGATTTCCCGTTGGTAACCGATACCAGCTCTGAGGTTAATAAAGCTGTTTATTTTGCCGTAAATATAGCTCTTGCTGGTGCTGGAGCTAAAGGAACTGGAGTATATTCTTACTTCTTTCGGATGTTTGATAACGGTGAGATCTACTTCGTATAATGTTTTCCTGAGGTATGTGATGCGTTTTGCATAGCGAAAATTGCCTCCCATTCCATTGGAATTCAGCAAAAATGCCAGACTTCTTTCATTTCGATAAAGGATTTTTTCCTGCGTATCGATATCTCCCTGGGCATAACTGACACAAGGAATAATGAGCAGCACTATGATGATTATATGTTTAAGCATATGCAACAGAATAAACAAACCGGCCTTGAAGCCGGTTATGGTTTATTGTTTGACCCGGTTATTGAAATTAACCATTGTGGTCATTCGTTTGTTCCGTTTTGCTATTACTGTATGCCGGGCATATTTTGCTGTTGCCACATGCAAAAACAGTCATCAGCATAAAGACGATCAGAAGAGCGAATACTGCAATCTTTTTCATGTTCATTCACATCTTATACCAGATTTTGTTTTTCAACAGCCTCAGGTAAACCTTCCTGTTCGGAAAAAGCAAAAACTTCCGGCTGAATGATCCTGACAGCAATAACTGTCGGAATCCAGGAACCAAATATGGTGAAATTGACGCCTGTCGCTGTTTTTAATTTTTTACGACAGGTAAAAATAGTGAAAAAACATGAAAATAAAACAGGTCAGCAATTCTTTTCCACCTGCTCGGTATCGTCGTTGACAGAATAAGCAGGACAAATGTTCTGACTGCAGGAAATGAGCATTCCGGCAATGAAAACCACGACCATAAGGATCAGTATTACCTTTTTCATAATCAGTTTATGTTAATAGTACAAAATTATAAGTTTTTGATCACTAATTCAAATGAAATACAGATAATCAACGATAACTGTTACGCTATAATTCTTATCGATGTTACAGTTTGTTGACTAAAAGATCAAAATCCATTATAAATGAGTATTATTCATTGAGAAAAAATACTGCCGGTGTTTTCAGCCATGGCAGAGTCTAATTACTGGTCCTCATATTCTTTAATGATGTCCTTCACCATTTCGGGTGAAACGCGGCCATATGTTTTGTCACCCACCATAACCACAGGGGCAAGTCCGCAGGCCCCGACACAGCGCAGACAGCTGATTGAAAATCTTCCGTCGGCAGTTGTCTGACCAACTTCTATTTTAAGTTCTTTTTTAAACTCTGAAAGTACATTTTCTGCTCCGCGGACATAGCAGGCAGTACCGGTGCATATGGATATCGGATGTCTGCCTTTGGGAACCATGGTGAAGAAGGAATAGAACGTAACCACACCATAGACTTGTGCCAAAGGAATATTCAGTTCATTGGCCACAACTTCCTGTATTTCGGCTGGCAGGTAACCAAATGATTGCTGCACCTTATGCAGTACATTAATAAGATCATCCTGTTTATTATCAAAGGATGCGCAGATCTCTTTAATCGTATCTGCATCTTTTTTCTTAAGCTCTACTTTTATTCCCGACATATGGTGCTTGTTTTTGCATGTTGTAATTAAATATAAATGATTTTTTTACGCTTGTCGACATAATGTGTATGCAGGAGTTTATGGGATTTATCGCTGAGGGGTTTACCCAGGAATTCCTCATACAGTTTTATGATATACGGATTTTCATGTGATTTTCGTATAGGCTTATTCTGATCTTCACGATAAATGGCCTCCATCCTTTTTTTCAGGATTTCAAAATTACCATGATGCAGGGGCTGTCCGCCGCCACCAATACAACCGCCCGGACATGCCATGATTTCGATGGCATGGTAATGGCTTTTGCCATTACGGATATCTTCAAGGAGTTTCCGGGCTCTTCCAAGTCCATGAGCGATACCAATGTTAATAGGTGTGCCGGCAAAGTCGATTGTGGCTTCCCTTATGCCATCCATG
Organism: Bacteroidales bacterium; assembly: GCA_016934055.1. Classification (GTDB taxonomy): domain Bacteria; phylum Bacteroidota; class Bacteroidia; order Bacteroidales; family UBA10428; genus UBA5072. The sequence goes on from JAFGTR010000056.1 coordinate 27,930, forward strand.
CCGCGGAGTTCGTTAAAATCAACAGAATCAAGTGTCTTTTTTGTGAAGAGCTCATATGCCGTTCTCACGGCCGCTTCGATAACACCTCCTGTGGCGCCGAATATAACGCCTGCCCCTGTTGATTCGCCCAGAGGCAGGTCAAATTCCTCATCAGGCAGGCTGTGAAAGTCAATATTGGCCTGTTTGATCAGATTGCCTAACTCGCGTGTAGAAATGGAATAATCTACATCAGGGTTGCCATTTACCTTGAATTCATCACGTGTGCATTCATATTTCTTGGCCAGGCAGGGCATTATGGATACCACGATAAGGTCCTCGCGTTTTACGTCGATCTTATCTGCAAAATAGGTTTTTGCTATTGAACCGAACATTTGTTGTGGAGACCTTGCTGTTGAAGGAATATCAAGCAAATCAGTAAACTGAGATTCAAAAAAATTGACCCATCCGGGACAGCAGGAGGTAAGGATGGGCAGCTTAACTGATTTATCACCATTCAGATGTCGTGTTAAACGATCAAGCAATTCAGATCCTTCCTCAAGTATGGTCAGATCGGCAGCAAAATCGGTATCAAAAACATATTTAAACCCCAGTCTGCGTAAAGCAGCAACCATTTTACCGGTTACAAGGGTTCCGGGCTCAAGATCGAACATTTCTCCCAGGGCGGCCCTCACGGCCGGAGCTGTTTGCACAATGACTGTTTTGGCGGGATTAGCCAGATCGCGGATGAGGCGGTTGGTATGATCTACTTCAGTTAGAGCTCCGGTGGGACAGACTGCAACACATTGTCCGCAATAAGTGCAAACTGAATCTTCCAGATCCATTTCAAAGGCGGGTGCCACCACTGACATAAATCCTCTGTTGATGGCTGATAGTGCACCTACTGTCTGGAATTCGTTGCACATGGTTTCGCAACGGCGGCACATGATACATTTGTTCATATCACGTATGATAGCCGGAGAAAAGTCTGTGCGGTATGTTGACATTTCAGCAATATCCTGGTATGGTATTTCACGGATGCCCATCTTAATGGCCAGATCCTGTAATTCGCAGTTCCCTGATTTGGGACAGATCAGACAATCCTTCGGATGATCAGAAAGGATCAATTCAAGCACAGTCTTTCTGGCATTCAGTACACGAATGGAATGCGTGTTTACAATCATACCTTCAGAGACTTCAGTTGCGCAGGAGGGTGCCAGATTTTTCCGCCCCTGTACTTCAACCACACAAACACGGCAACCTCCCGGCTTATGCTCAATATTGAGGTCTTCAAGGTGCATATAACACAGGGTGGGTATTTCAATTCCTACTGTACGGGCAGCCTTGAGAATGGTAGTACCTTTGGGAACCTCAACTGCTTTTTGATCTATAGTGAGTTTTACTTTTTCCATCTTTGAGTTTGTTATTTGACAATTACTGCGTTAAACTTACATCTGTCCATGCAGGCTCCGCATTTGATGCACAGGCTTGTATCGATTGTATGAACTTCTTTTCTTTCGCCCGTGATTGCACCTACAGGACATGCTCTTGCACATGCCGTACACCCCACGCAATTTTCGGGAATTATTTCATATACCATAAGGGCTTTGCATACGCCGGAAGGGCACTTTTTGTCTGTCACGTGTGCCTTATATTCATCGGGGAAATTCCTGATCATTGAAATCACAGGGTTTGGTGAGGACTGTCCCAGACCACAAAGAGAAGTGTCCTTGATAACATTCCCGAGGTTGACCAGACGATCGATGTCTTCAGGAACACCATTCCCCTTGGTGATCTTTTCAAGTAATTCAAACAGCCGCTTATTGCCGATGCGACATGGTGCGCACTTTCCGCATGATTCATCCACCGTGAACTCAAGGAAGAACTTAGCCATATCCACCATACAGTCATCTTCATCCATAACAATCATACCACCGGAACCCATCATGGAACCTGCAGCAATAAGGTTGTCATAGTCAATCGGAATGTCAAGATGTTTCTCAGTCAGGCAGCCTCCTGAAGGTCCACCTGTTTGTACGGCTTTGAATTTTTTTCCTCCCTTTATACCACCACCTATTTCGAAAATAACTTCCCTGAGCGTGATACCCATGGGTACTTCAATAAGGCCAACATTGTTAACTTTGCCTGCCAGTGCAAATACCTTTGTGCCTTTTGATTTTTCTGTGCCAATGCTGCTGAACCATTCATGTCCGTTTAATATGATAGGCGGAACATTGGCGAATGTCTCCACATTGTTTACCGTGGTAGGTTTGCCAAGATAACCGGCAACAGAAGGGAAAGGAGGTTTCATGGTCGGTTCTCCCCTTTTGCCCTCCATTGAATGAATAAGGGCTGTTTCTTCCCCGCAGACAAATGCACCTGCACCGTACCTGAGATCAATGTCAAAGCTGAAATCAGATCCGAAAATGTTTTTGCCCAGTAATCCGTAATTCCGTGCCTGTTTGATGGCTGTCTTCAGTCGTTCTATTGCCAGCGGATATTCAGCCCTGATATAAACGAGCCCTTCGCCGGCACCTGTACAATAACCACAGATAGCCATGGCTTCAATAACAGAATGGGGATCTCCTTCCAGTATCGACCTGTCCATAAAAGCACCAGGGTCACCTTCATCAGCGTTGCATACTACATACTTCCGGTCGGCTTCATTGATGGCTGTGAGTTCCCATTTCAAGCCGGTGGAAAAACCTCCTCCTCCGCGTCCCCGCAAACCTGATTTTTTTATAATATCAATGGTCTGATGCGGATCCATTTCAGCAAGCACTTTGCCGAGTGCTTCATAACCTCTTCGGACAATATATTCATCGATATTCTCAGGATTAACCACACCGCAATTGCGTAAGGCTATTCTTATCTGCTTTTTGTAAGCCTCCAGTTCCCCGGGTTCCGTAATAATTTTATCGGTTTTCGGATCTTTAAACAGCAGTCGTTGCACTTTTCGCCCTTTTACAACATGTTCTTCAACAATTTCAACGGCATCTTCGGCCTTAACATGTGTATAATATGTGTTGTCAGGTATGATCTTTACAACAGGCCCATGCTCACATAAACCAAAGCACCCTGTACTCACAACCTGCGCAATGTCACTTAATCCCTGTTGTTTAATTTCGTGTATCAGGCTTTCAGCAACAGCATGGCTTGATTGTGACAAGCATCCCGTACCTCCGCATACAAGCAAATGAATTCTATATTCCGACATAATTGTTTTTATTTAGTCATCAATTTTTCTGTAATTAACAGGAATTATCCCTTCAAGCAGGATTCCGTTTTTAATATATTTTTCAATGATCTCATCTGCTTTATGATGATCAACATATCCATAAACAACCGGCTCTTTACCCGGCAGAGTAACCTCAACTGTTGGTTCGGCATAACAATATCCCATACAACCTGTCTGCGTAACAACAGCATCAATATTCCTTTTCTCCAGTTCATCAACCAGATAATTCATGGTTTCTCTCGATCCGGATGCAATGGAACATGTGGCCATAGCTATTTTCACATGGACAAGACTTTCAGGGCGCACATTTTTACCCTCCGTTTTAATATCCGACTGTAGCTGTTCCTTTAGTTTTTTGAGATCAGCCATGTTTTTAATTTTTGTCATAGAGTCTTATTTATCCGTTGTTATTATTTGATCATGCCGGAACATTCTGATATGATATCGAAAATCCAGCCGTGTATTATAATTCTTCAGGATTTGTAAAATCGTATTATAAACATATAACCAACACCTTGTAATAATTAAGTTACAAATTTTTTCTTAATCAAACAATTGTATTTTTTGCTCAGGCCTTCCCGGAATTTATCGTTGTACGAAAAAACAGTTTTTCTGTTACAAAAATAACAAATATAATGTTATTTAAATAACAGAACACGCTAAATCGTAATAATATATAATGATTCTAAATAGAAAAGAAGAAATTTTAAGAAACTTCTTTAAAAAGAAAAAAGAATAAAGCATAAAGAAAAAAGAACAAAGAATAAAAGAATAAAGACAGCCGCCATATTGACTTTATTGTCTTTTGTATTTTGTCTTTGATCTATATTTTTTGTTCTTGGATCTTAGATTTTTGTCCCTTGTCCCTCTCTTCTACCAGTAAAACATCGTACCGTCCGACTTCCGGTTTACCGGCAGGCAGGCCATGGAATATGGATATTTTGCGGCGGCTTTTTCATCGATATCTACCCCGATGCCCGGACTGTCATCGATATATAGATAACCCTGCCTGAATTGATAGTTAACCGTGAAAACCTCATGCACGATCTCCTGGTGTGGCATATATTCCTGGATGCCAAAGTTGTTGATAGCCGTATTGAAATGCAGCGTTGCGGCCAGGTTTACAGGGGACAGGTCAGTGGCTCCGTGAAAGCCGGTGTGGATATGATACACCGATGCCATGGCTGCCACCTTCATCAGATGTGTTATGCCACCGCCATGCACAAGCGGCATACGGATGTAGTCGATCAGCTGTTCCGTGATCAGGGTGGTATAATCATAAATGGAATTGAATACTTCGCCAATGGCGACAGGAGTTACCGAATGCTGACGGATCAGCCGGAGTCCTTCCTGCAGTTCACCAGTCACCGGGTCTTCCAGCCAGAACAGGTGAAAAGGTTCAAGTTCCCTGGCCAGACGCGCCGCTTCAACAGGGGTGCAACGGTGGTGAACATCATGAAGCAGATGGATTTCTTCCCCAAAGGCCTTGCGGACTTTAGCGAACAGTTCCGGTACAAAATTAAGGTATTTGGAAGTATCCCATGAGTCTTCGCGGGGCAGGCCCTGCTGTGCAGGTTCGTATGGTTTATTGCCTTCGGAAACGCCATAGGTGTGGTCAAGGCCCGGGATACCGGATTGTATGCGTATGGCACGGAATCCTTTTTCCTTTTCCAGACCCGCCTTTTCAATGGTGTCATCCAGGTTTTTCCCGTTGGCGTGAGCATACACAAGGATGCGGTCACGGCTTTTCCCTCCGAGTATATTGTATAAAGGTGTATTCAATGCCTTGGCCTTGATATCCCAGAGAGCCATATCAATGGCCGAAACAGCTGCCATGGTTACGGCTCCTCTTTTCCAGTATACGCCTCTGTAAAAATAATGCCATATGTCTTCAGTGTTACGCGGGTCCCTGCCAATCAGAGCTGGGATACAATACTCATCAAGATAAGTTGCGACTGCCTTTTCGCGCCCGTTAAGGGTGGCATCCCCCAGACCGTAAAATCCCTGGTCGGTGGATATTTTCAGCGTAACAAAATTACGCCCCGGACAGCATACTATTACTTTAGCACTGATAATTTTCATTGTAGTACTTTGTTAGAATCCTATAACATTTCCTCCGTCCACCGGCAACACTGTGCCTGTGATGAAAGATGCATTGTCTGAAACCAGAAAAAGAGCTGCCTTGGCGATATCTTCCGGCATACCGAGTTTACCCATGGGCGTTCTCGACAATACCTTTTGTTTTCGTTCCGGATCTTTGTCAAGTGCGGAGGACGACATTTCGGTCCGGATGAATCCGGGGGCTATGCAATTGACCCGAATCCCAAACGGAGAGAGCTCCACGGCCATTCCTCTGGTCAATCCTTCAATGCCGGCTTTGGAGGCAGTATAGGCTATAACCTTGGGCAGTCCGTAATGGGCTGACATGGAACTGATATTCAGAATGCAACCGCTTTTTTGTTTCAGCATGATTTTGGCAACTTCTCTTGAGAGGGCGAAGACTGACGTTAAATTGGTGAGGATGATCTTCTGAAATTCTTCATCACTGACCTCAATCATGGATTTTTTCAGGTTAATGCCGGCATTGTTCACCAGGATGTCAATGTGGTGGTGTTTATCCATGATCTCACTTATGAAATGTGAGATGCAATTCAGTTGCGACAGATCACATACGATACACTCAGCCAACGGTTTCATGTCATCAACTGCAGTATCGAGCTTTTTTTTATCGCGACCGATGATTATAGTATAAATACCGTTATTCGTGAATTTGCGCGCAATCGAAAGTCCAATTCCTGAAGCTCCGCCTGTCACGATGGCAATTTTCTGATGGTTTTCCTGTCTCAGTTGTTTTTTCATTTGTGTATGTTTTATTATTTTCTTCTTCCGGCTGAACATCGGTGAATGATAAATAACAATTTAAGATATGCTTCAGGTTCTGGGTGAAGATCTTTATCAAAAGGTATTTTTCTATATCAAAATTACAAAAAGCATCAACATATTTTATAAGCCATGAAAGATGGTGAGTTTTATTCGTGAAACTCTGATTTAAGGTGTTTTAAGACCTGAAATCTGTAAGCCGAACAATCCCGACGAAGTCAGGAGATTGAATGCCCCGTCCCTTGGGGCGGTTTTTAGGGTTCAGGGCCTGCCCTGGGTATTCATACCCGTGATTTAACCGTTAATACGACAGGTCGAACCTCTTTTAAGAAGTTCTGATTTTATAATCTGTGTTCCGGAGATTTTAACAGGTGATTTTCCATTAAGCTTATCAACCAAACTGGTAGCAACGAGCTTTCCCATCAGGTCTCCCGGATAGTTAATAGTAGTGAGTCTGGGCTCTACCATCCTTGATACAGGATCATTATTAAATCCTGCGACGGCGATATCATCCGGTATTCTTATTCCTTTTTCCTTGAGTGTTTGTAAGCAGGCAGCCGCACACATGTCATTGGCAGCAAATACGCCATCAGGTAAAGGATTAAGGGAAAGTATCTTTTCAGCGGCTTCTATACCTGACTGAAAGCTCAGATCATTGGTGATGATATAATTGTGATTCACCTCAAGCCCATGATCAACCAATGCTTTTTTATAACCGTTCAAACGGTCGTTATATACATTTTTTGTAATGTTTCCTGAGATATGAACGATTTTTCTGCACCCCTGTTCAATCATATGACTCGTTAACGCAACACTGGCTTCGAAATTATCAAGAACAAATTTCCGGCATGTATCTTTTTTTGGCACACGGTCAAAATAGAACACAGGAACACCTTTGGCAATAAAAGGATCGAAATGCGATGTGTCTGTTGTGTCAGCAGCAAGTGAAACAATCAGAGCATCAACACGGCTGTTGAACATGGTAATGGCATTGGCAATTTCTTTTTCAACCCTTTCAAACGACTGGCTTATAATTAAGTGATAACCGGCGGGATTAATGACGGTTTCGAATCCGGCAAGCACAGTGGCAATAAAATAACTGTCAAGCCGTGGCACTATCATACCAATGGTATTGGTTTTCTGGCGGCGGAGATTGCTGGCTACCGCATTAGGTCTGTAACCTTTTCTGGTAGCTGTTTCCTGCACCAGTTGCCTGGTTTTCTGACTGATGGACGGACTGTTTTTGAGGCTTCGGCTGACTGTGGCGGCTGATAATTGTAGTTCACGGGCTATGTCATATATCGTAATATGCTTCTTATTGCTCATAATAAAAAATATCAAAGAAAACAAAAATAACATTTTAAAAAAAATAAAATGCAATCGATTGCATTATTTTTATAATTTTAACGCAAAATGTATATTGCAGTTGAAAAGTGAATTTGAAATGCATGAAAATACTGACCACTGTCCTGTTGTGTTTATGGCTTACAGGTTGTTTGTGTTTGCAGGGAATTGGACAACAGCCGGTTGAACCTGATAATATCCGTTTCGGCATTATTTCCTCACCTCAGGGTTTGTCTCAATCATCCGTATTCAGTCTTGCCCAGGATTCAAAAGGTTTTATCTGGATAGGCACACGCGATGGCCTAAACAGGTATGACGGCTATGATTTCATTACTTATAAGACTGATCCGAAGGATACCAACAGCATCAGCAATAACGAAATAACAGTCATTCACCCTGACCGTTACGGTGATATCTGGATAGGAACCCGTGGCGGTGGATTGAACAAGTATATTACCAGATCAAATCGTTTTCTGCGTTTTTCATATCTCACACCGGAGAATATCGTCAGGGATATACATGAGTCAACTGATAGCATACTCTGGGTCGGGTCATCGGACGGACTCCTGAGGGCTGATATCTCAGACAGGACCAGGCCTGTTCGGTTTGTCAATGTATCAAAGAAATCAATATACAAGGATGATAACGGGCAGTTGTTGTCACATCAGAAAACCATTATATCTGTCGTCTCCATTAATCAGATATCCCAAGATACGCTTTTGATAGGCACCGAAATGGGATTGTTTTATTACCTTCCGGCCGAAAACCTGTTTACCCGCTTCAACGCGGGAGATGCCAATGATTTTATCGTGACATCCATTCATATCACAGCAGAAAAGGCGATATGGATTGGATCGTTTAACGGACTCATAAAAGCTGAGAGAGACGAACAATATCCGGGACAGTATAAACTTACCATATACAGTACTCGTCAGCAGGATATCAGACATTTTTTCAGTAACCGGATTGAATCCCTTGTTGAAGACTCTTTTGGAAATATATGGGTTGGCACGCGGGGAGGCGGACTGGTTAAGATACAGAAAAATGGCGTTTTACACCATTTTAGAAATAACGAAAATGATATCAACAGCATACGTGACAATATTGTTAATTCACTGCTGATTGACAATACAGGCGTGCTGTGGATAGGGACTGAAAGCCAGGGATGCAATACCCTTGACCTTTTTAGTAGAAAATTCATGCATATCCGCAGCATTCCCAACAATTCGAACAGCCTGAGCGGTGCTCTGGTGACGGCCATTACCGGAGCCGCAGAGCATACGGTATGGGTTGGAACTGCCGTGGCAGGTCTTGATAAATTGAAATTTGATGAAAACGGAAATTATACTATTGAGCATTTAAGGACACTGTATGTCAGTCCTGATGAAACAACCAGCGAGGTCATCGACCTGATGCTCGATCGTGATAATGAATTGTGGATAGGTAATGCGACCAACAGTCTTATCAGGTATTCTGAAGATTATGGCTTCAGAAGTTATTTCGTTGAAGGCTTTGTATTTGCACTTCAGGAAGACCATGAGGGAAGAATCTGGTATGGGACATGGGGACAAGGACTTGGATGGATAGACAAGAAAACAAATACCCTTAATCGGGTGTTGAATTCACCCGATGCAACACGGTCTCTCAGCAGCGATAAAGTGATTTCACTTTTTGAAGACAGCTTTGGGAACTTATGGGTTGGAACCAAAGGGGGCGGGGTTAATGTACTGCCTTTGCACATGGTCAGAACCGGTAACATCGATTTTCTGACATACAGGCATAACCTGAGTGATCCCGGTAGCCTGAGTCATAATGATGTTTATTGTATTATGCAGGATCACAGTGGTCATTTATGGATTGGTACCGGAGGGGGGCTGAACAAGGTTGTATGGGATAAGAACCAGTCATTCACTGAAGCTCTTTTAAAAGGCGATATTGAATTTACAGGTTACCTTGAAAAAGACGGCCTGTCAAATGGTGTGGTTTATGGTATTCTTGAAGACCAGCAAGGAAATCTCTGGCTGAGCACAAATAACGGAATGTCAATGTTCGATCCCGAAGAAAAGAGATTCATCAATTATAATGTAAACGACGGACTACAGGCTAATGAATTTTATGCCAATGCTTACTATAAGGATGACAGAGGTAACATTTTTTTTGGAGGTGTGAATGGTCTTACCATGTTTAATCCCGACAGCATAAGATACAATCCGCTAAATTCAAAGGTTATACTTACCGGATTAAGAATTTTAAATAAGATTGTTTTACCGGGTGAGACCATTAACAATCGGGTTGTACTGAAAGATGCTGTTTTCAATACTGATAAGCTCAGACTGTCATATAAAGATAAGGAAATTACGCTGGAATTCTCGGCCCTTTATTATGCCAATCCTCAACAGATAAGATATCAATACCGGCTTGTGGGTTTTAATGATGAATGGCAGCAAGCTGACAGAAATACAAGGACGGCTACATACACGAACCTGGATGATGGTCATTATGTCTTTGAAGTGAGGGCCACAAATGATAACGGGCTTACCTCCGGGGAGGTAACTAAACTTGAAATCTCTGTTTTGCCGCCTTATTGGCGTAAACCCTGGTTTTTTCTGATTTATGTTGCCCTTATTGTGGCAGGTTTGATTCTTTTCAGAAGTTATTCCCTCATTGCCGTAAAGGAAAAAAACAAGCTGCTTATTGAAAGGCTTGAGCACAAGAAGCTTCTGGAAATGACAGAAGCCAAGATGCGTTTTCTGACTAATATTTCACATGAAATCCGGACGCCGTTAACTCTTATTAATGATCCTCTTGATGTTGTCCTGGATGATGACAACATAAACAATGAAGCGAAAAAGAATTTGCGCCTTGTTTCCAAAAATGTACAACGCCTTCTGAATTTGGCCAATCAATTGTTGCAACTGAGGAAAATTGATCTGGGTGTTTTACAGCCAAAAATTGCACAGGTTAATCTTATCTCATTTCTGAAAGACATACTGGCTTATTTTGAACAAAATGCTGCCCGTCGTAATATCCGCCTGAATTTCTGTACTGACCTGCAGGATGTCCCCCTGAATATTGATCCCGAAATGATGACCACTGTTTTCTATAATCTCATTGTCAATGCATTCAAATACACGGCTGATGAGGGCTCAATATCAATATTGGTGCGCAGACAGGAAGGGCAGGTTCAGCCAAGCCTTCGGCAGCGAATTAAAAAACGACTTGGCATGAAACTGCGGAATCCGCATTATGTTGCTGTTGAAATTTCCGATACCGGGAAGGGCATTCCCGAAAAAGAGCTGAGTAATATTTTCCGCAGGTTCTATCAGGTTAACCTGCCGGAAACAGATCATAATACAGGCAGCGGCATCGGATTGTCCCTTGTAAAGGAATATGTTGATATCCATAAAGGTTTTGTTGAGGTGAAAAGCGGCCCGAAGGGCAGCCGTTTTGTGGTTTACCTGCCTGATAAAAGCCAGGCCGTAACCGGCACGATTGCTGTTGCGAAACAACATGCCGAAGAAGAGAGTGTTTTAAAAGCACAGCATATTGAGACTTTTACGGAAGAAGAAGATGCTGACGCAGTCTCTGCAAAACCTGAAGTGAGCAAGGTTCAAAAAGAGAAAAGCCATATCCTTATCATAGAAGATGACCATGAACTGGCTGATTACCTTGCAGAAAACCTGGGAAAGAATTATAAGGTTAACATTGCCTATAACGGGGCAAAGGGATTAAAAACAGCACGGTCAGAATTACCTGAATTGATTATTTCTGATATTATGCTGCCCGAGATGAACGGACTGAAGTTATGCAAGTCTTTGAAGACAAATATTGAAACAAGCCACATTCCTGTTATACTCATTACAGCCAGGGCAGCTGAAGAAAATGTCAATGAAGGATATAAGCTTGGCGCAGATCTTTATGTTACCAAACCATTCAGTGTTAGAGTTCTTGAATCTCAGGTTAATATGCTGATTGAATCACGCAATAAGCTGCGTGACCGTTATTGTAAACAGATATTGCTTAAACCGGCAGATGTTACCATTACATCGGTTGATGAAAAGTTTTTAAGACAACTTATGCATGTTACCGAAACAAACCTGTCAAATTCTGATTTTGATGTTATCGCCCTGGTTGAAGCTATGCATATGAGCCACACCACCATTCTGCGAAAAGTAAAAGCACTTACTGGTCTTTCTCTGGTTGAGTTTATTAAAAACCACCGTATTAAAAAAGCAGCCCTTATCTTTCAACAGCAAAAAATGCCGGTTTCCGAAGTGAGTTATATGGTCGGATTCACAGATCCCAAATACTTTACCAAATGCTTTGTTAAGGAATTTGGCAAGACCCCAACGGAGTATATCTTTGAGTGTCATCCCGAAAACAAATGAAAGAGAATTATTGGTTGTAATGGTTGTAGACTATTGCTGTCAATTGTCTGAGCAGGGCGATTTCCGGGAATAAAGGCAATATGCAATACTGAATCCGGCAGCATAGTATTGTGTTACATCTGATTCAGTCTCAGGCTCTTCTATATTGGAATTAATATATAAACCAAAATTATGAAAAAGAAGGTTATAAGAAAGATTTAAATAAAGTCCGATACCATTCCTGAATTCATATCCAAATAGTACTTCAGGCTTAAGAAACAAACATAATTGTTTTTTATCATAACGCCAGGCTTTTTGAAATGCACATCCTGAATTTATTAAAGGAATTATATTGAACCTTTCGATTGAAAAATAATAGCCGTAATGCCCATATGGAGAAAACAAATTATAATAAAGTCTATTTAGATAATAATCTTCTGAATTCAGGTATACCTTATGGACAAGGTTGAAACTGGTTATATCCAAACCTATTCCTAAGATGTTTGATTTTATGCCAGTGAATAAATTTCCTGTAAAAGAATATTTCCCGCTAAAATCCCTGAACACTTCTCCTGAATTCGGAACGGCATAATTATATCCGAGTGAAATACCCAAATGCTTTTGATGTTGTGCATTGGCAGTAATAATAGAACAATAAATAAACAGAGTATATAATATGTATTTCTTTGACCGACATAAGTTTAATTTATTCATTTTGATAATATTTGAATAGAACGTATTCACTAACCACTATTCACTCACTCGCCTCATAAGCACCCAGATCAGGCTGGTTATTACGGCTGTTCATGTCTTTATCCATGTCCGATGATAACAGCTCATTGAAAATCATACCTTTATTAATAAGGGTTGATTGTGTAAATGCATTGTTCAGCAGGTGAAAATCGTTGGCTCCGGGATTTACAAAGGCATTGTAAATAGAATCATAATGACTCTTCCCGAAGACATAATTGTTTGATTCTGTCACGTCAAAGCCGGAAACACTTACCACAGATGATACAATATTATTGGCCACCTGGCAATCGCTGCTGCGGGCGCCGGATTTGTGTTCTGTTATCATGATCCATGGACTAATATCATCACCCGGCACCTGGTCGATCACCGTATTATTCACGATCTTGCTGTTTCGCATGCCGTAGAAGGATATACCATGGTAATGATTTACTATGATAACATTGTTTTCAACGATCCAGTTCTCGAAAAAGCCTTCAAAGCAACCGATACCCTGTGGCGAACCTGATAATGGATGGTTTTTGTCGGCAATGCCGATGATGAGATTGCCTCTTATGGTTACATTGCTCAATTCACCTGTTCCGGGAGTATTATCTGTTCCACGGGTATAACTTTGTATGGCGTCATCGTGGTTGTCATCCACCTTCAGGCATCCTGTAATAGTATTATGGGCAAACAGAACATTATTGCTGATGATGCGGCTGCCGTCGGCACAATAATAGTTTACGCTGTTGTTTACAGCCGTACAATGATCAGAAAAATATTCTATTATTATGCCGTGACGTACGTTTTCGACGGTGCAATTCACGATCTCAACTTTTTCTGCCGACCGCAGAACAATACCCGACGCACTCTTCTCAATCCAGTCGGAGGCTATCCAGGCACTGGCATCGCGGGTGGTTTTTATCGTCAGGCCGTAAAGCTTAACCTGGCTGCCTTTGCCCCAGAAATCTGACGACCCCAGGTAAAGGCATGCATTGGTGTTATGGTTTATTTCATCAGCTTCCCAATAGTTTTCATTACCTTCATAACTGTCTTTTATGATGGTCATGCTCTTCAGGAAAACCTTTTCAAATGCACCTTCAAGTTTTAAACGGGATAAAACCGGCGTATGCCCTTCCTGTGCCGCAATGGTCAGCCAGTCTTTAAATATAAAATTATTGAGATTAACAAATCCATGATAGCCGTTTCGTAATATAAGCCTGTCACCGCCTTTTACCGTAGCGCCTTCATTCATGACCTCTAAAGGAGAACCGGCATCATAGTTTTCCGAATGCCTGTAACATTCTATCAGATTACCTTCAATAACTTCCTGTAATGTGCGCCATGGATGTTCAGCGCTGCCATTGCCGTCTGATGAACCGGTTGCGGGGTCAATATAAAATGTATTACCGGTGACGGCCGGTTCCTCAAAAGTAAAATCTTTGAAATAAACATAATCCCTGTCATTGTCATCTTTTTTCTCACAGGAAATAAGGATCGGTAACAAAAATATCACAAACAGGGGAAAGGATAAATTAACAAAACGAATGGCCTTCATAGCGGTGTTGGTTTAGTATTTCATTTAACGGATTGAGGGATTATATGTTGCAATAACAGAAGTGATTTATTATTGTATCCTTCTATAAATAGGTTACTCGTCAGAGCTGAGTTGCTGATAGTGAATTGTATTTTAATCAGCACAAGTTATCGCCCCTCGCCCTTGGGAGAGGGGTAAGGGGGTGAGGTGGTTACTCGTTAGAGCTGAGTTGCTGATAGTGAATTGTGAAAACCATCAAACTCTCAAACCTTAAAACTTTATATCACTGTCAGTGTCACCTTCTGCAAGTCCTCATCCCGTGAGGAGCTTCCCACCATAATCTCAAATTCGCCGGGCTCAACTTTGTATTTCATTTTAATATTATGGAAAGCAAGACAGTCGGGTGTAATATCGAAGCTTACTTTCTTCTTCTCTCCCGGTTTAAGACTGATTCTTTTAAAGCCTTTAAGCTCTTTTACAGGTCGTGTTACCGAGCTAATCTTGTCACGTATGTAAAGCTGTAAAATCTCATCACCTGCTATTTTTCCGGCATTGGTTATATCAACGGTCACTTTTGCGGAGCCTTTCTGGCTAATGGTGGCTTTTTTCAGCCGCGGTTTGCCATAGGTAAAACGTGTATAGCTGAGGCCGTAACCAAAACAGAACAGGGGTTGGATGTCCTGAGAAAGATAATCATGAAACTGTGCACTGGGTTTATGATTATAATACATGGGCAATTGACCGGCAGACTTGGGGAATGTAATGGTGAGCTTACCTGAAGGATTGACATCACCGAAGATGATATCAGCTGCTGCCGTTCCTGTTTCCTGTCCCATGTACCAGCCTTCGATGATGGCCGGGACTTCTTTGGCCAGCTTATTGATTGAAAGCGGGCGGCCGTTCATCAGGTAAAGGACAACAGGTTTACCCAGAGCAATAATGGCATCGGCAAGTTCGCTTTGTTCTCCGAAGAGGTCGAGTGTCATATTGTCACCCAGGTGATTTTTTGCCCATGCTTCACGACATAAATGCTCGTTTTCGCCAAGGGCAAGGATAACGATCTCCGCTTTTTTTGCAACATCAACGGCCTTTTTTATGAGTTGTAAATTTGCTTCACGGGAGGCAAATTCAATTTCATCGTATTTCCAGTTGAAATAACTGACGGAAGTATTGGTGGTAAGCTTGCAACCCTGGGCAAAAAGCACCTCAGCTTTGGTGCCTGCCTTTTTCTTAATGCCTTCCAGCAGGCTGACTTTTTCATAAGGTTCACCAGCATATCCGCCAAAATACACGTCTTTTGCACAGGGGCCGATGACGGCTATTTTTTTGTATTTATTCTTTGGCAGGGGTAGCAACTTATCATTTTTCAACAGTACAATGGATTCATGGGCTGCTTTTAAGGCAATATCCTTATACTCAGGTTTTTTGCTGACTTTTATGGCTTCTTTTGCATCAACATAGGGATTTTCAAACAAGCCCAGCTCAAATTTCAGTTTAAGGGCCTGTGCAACAGCCTTGTCGATATCCCTGGATTTTATTTTGCCTTCTTTTAAGAGCTTTGGCAAGTGTTTGTAATAGTTGGCTTGCGGTAACTCATACTGGATACCGGTATTAAATGCTATCCTGGCAGCATCTTTGCCGTCGGTTGCCACAAAATGCTTCAGAAAGAGCTGGTCAACAGCATAATAATCTGAAATAACCATTCCCTTATACCCCCATTCTTTTCTGAGCAAATCTTTAATCAGCCATTTGTTGGCATGGGATGGCACACCGTCAACCTCATTATATGAAGGCATTACTGCAACCGGCTTGGCTTTATCAATACACATTTTGAATGGCGGCATATGATAATCACGCAAAACGCGCATGGAATAATTGGCCGGACCCTGGTTCTGACCACCTTCTGATTCGCCATGTCCGACAAGATGTTTAAGTGTGGCAGCAACATGATTGTCTGCGACCTTGCCGTTGTCAGTACCTTGTAATCCTTTAACAGCAGCACATGAAAGAACACCGTTTAAGTATACATCTTCACCGTATGTTTCTTCAACCCTTCCCCAGCGCGGTTCACGGCAAACATCGATAACGGGTGTAAGCGCATGATGTGTCCCCCTTGACCGCATCTCATGAGCGACAACGCTGTAAACCTGTTCAAAAAGATCGGGATCCCAGGAACAGGCCATGCCAATAGCCTGCGGAAATACTGTTGCGTTAGGGCGCATCATGCCATGCTGACCTTCATCCACAAAAAGTGTTGGTATGCCCAGTCTGGTTTCTTCCACGAGGTATCGTTGAATCTTGTTCCTCAGTTCAACAGTTTCTTTAATGCCGAAAGGAGCGGGATGAATGGAATGACATCCGTTACCAAATGTTTCTTTCATTTTGGCCGGATCTTTAAATATTTCATCCTTGAAATCTTCAACACCGCCATTCCACAATCCCATCAACTGCGCTACCTTTTCATTCAGGGTCATACGTGATACTAAGTCTTTAACCCTTTCTGAGACTGGCAGATATGGGTTTTTATATGGTGCGGTTCTTTTTGATTTTTTTCCCTTGTCTTTCATATGTTATTTGTATTGAAGAATGTGATCAAATTTATTCTTGTGTCGTATTGATTACTGAATAATAAGCCGGCTTGGGCTGATATTGCCGGTCAAAAAGCAGTGGGTGATTTGTCCTTCCTCTGATAGGCCAGTTGTTTTTCCATGAGTATCCGTCATGTATGCCCCAGAATGTTACGCGTGAAACCTTATCGTTATGTTTTACAAAAAGGTTGAATATACCGGCATAACGGTCAGCAAGTTGTTGCTGAACTGAATCGGGAAGTCCATCGGCATAAGGATCAACAGATGCCATATATTCTGCTGTCTGACTGATTTCAGCACCAACAATAGACAATTCCCTTTCAGGAAGAACATTGACCTCAAATTCTGTTATCATAACCTGCAGGCCGAGTTCGCCAAAATCATTCAGGCTGGTATCTATTGTCCCAAGAGAAGGAAAATCCATATGCCAGTGACCCTGGATACCAAGCCCGCCTACTTTTATCCCCTTGGCCTGAAGATCTTTAATGAGTTTTATTGCTCCTTCTCTCTTGCCGGGCAATTCTATATTATAATCATTATAGTATAGTTCAGCATCGGGATCAGCTTCATGAGCATATTCAAAGGCTTTTTCCACATAATCTTCACCGATTATCTCCATCCATTTTGATTTTCTCATACTGCCATCTTCATTAAGGGCTTCATTTACGACATCCCATCCTTTGATTCTGCCCTTATAACGGCCAACAACAGTTAAAACATGATCTTTCAACACTGCCAGCAGTGAATCGCGGGTCAAAAGATTTCCTGTTGAATCTTCAAATACCCATGAAGGTGTTTGTGCATGCCATACAAGGGTATGGCCAATTACCGCCATACCATTTCTGACGGCAAAATCAACGATACTATCGGCAAGCATAAAGGTATATTGACCAGGCAGTGGATGAATCCTCTCCCATTTCATGGCATTTTCAGCTGTGACTGCATTGAAATGCATTTTGATGAAATCCTGGGCCAGACTGTCAGGTTTGAGTATCTGGTAAGTATCCACTGATACACCTATAAGAAATTTGTCACTGAAAGCATCTTTCAATCCACGCTCATCGGCAGGCTTCCTGCACGAAAGACACAGAAAGACCATGACCAGACAAAAACCTGCAAAGGATCTTAACGAATGATTGAGGTTTGATTTCTTCATATTAATGATTTTTTAGGTTATTGTTTGCCCCTTGATAAAACTTATTGATGATCATGGGCTTTTCTTCTTTCAGCCAGCTCATTTTGCATGGTCAATTCCATTTCTCCTGTTATCCTGTAAAAGAACAGCAGTATAATAACGATGCATAATGCTATTGCAGGGTATATACTTGACAGCATACGTATTCCGGAAATTGCCGTGGGTGTTATGGCATCCCTTTCATAACCGTATAATGACAATATGAAGCCTCCGATAAAACCACCTAAAGCCAACCCTACCTTCAATCCTACCACAATGCCTGCAAAAACAATCCCTGTCGAACGGCGGTTAAGTTTCCATTCGGAAAAATCAGCCACGTCAGCCATCATTGCCCAGGGCAGTGACATGGTAATACCCCATGATAAATTGAACAGGATCTGCAAAATGAGTGTCAGCATGATCCCTGATGGGGAAATTGAAATAAACAAAGCAGTACAGATCATGCTTAATAAAAATCCGAAAATAAGCGTGTCTCTTTTGCCGAATTTCACAGCCAGGGAATTTGATATTGTTATGCCAACAATGGCAGCCAGCTGTCCGAGTATATTCATAATGCTGAAAACACTGTCGGCAACATTGGCGTTCTCGCCTATAAAACCCATAAAACCAAGCAGGCCGAATAAACCCTTATTGGCTTTTTCAATAAAAATGGTCAGGCTTTCAGTATCAAGATAATATCTGAAAAAGAAGAGCAGGTTTCCGTTTCTGATTGTGAGAAAAACGAACATCATAACGAAAAGAACAAACATGATGATCCATGGTTTGTTTTTCAGAAGTGTTGCAAGATCTTCTTTCAATGAAGACTGTTGTTTGGGATCGGGTTTTATCCTTTCTTTTGTGGTGAAAAATGTGATAAAGAAGAAAATCATGGCCAGAAAAGCAAAAATGCCCATAGTGATGCCATATCCTTTTGCACTGTCTCCTTTTCCGAAATGATTAACCATCGGAAGAGCAAACCCCTGTATGGCGATCGTAGCGAGACAGACAACAACAAAACGAATTGAGAATAAACTCGTACGCTGCTTCATGTCTCCTGTTATCACCCCACTCAGTGCAGAATAAGGGATGTTATTCATTGAATAGATGGTCATCAATAAAATGTAGGTGATATAGGCATAAATAATTTTGCCTGTCAGAGTGAAATCAGGTGTTATAAAGGCCAGAAAACCAATGATCCCAAAGGGGACAGCCGTCCATAAAATCCATGGTCTGAATTTTCCCCAGCGGGTTTTGGTGCGGTCAGCAATAGCTCCCATTACCGGATCAACAATGCCGCCCCATAATCGCCCTATGAGAAACAGCGTGCCGGCTGCAACGGCTGAAATTCCAAAAGTGTCGGTATAGAAACTCAATTGCAGCAGCATGATGGTTTGAAAGATAAAATTTGCAGCACCATCACCAAGACTAAAGCCTAATTTCTCTGCTACTGACAGTTTTTGTGTGTTAGATTGCATAGATTGATTTTGTTAAAATACATTTAATATATTCAGTAAAAATAAAATAAAGGCTGTAATAATTACAATTAAAAAGACTTCAATGCCAAAATATTTTAAACGTCTCATAATAATTAAAAAAAATAAAAATAAGTATTAACATGGGTTCACTGGCAGAAAAAAAAAGCTTAATGGAGGAAATTATCATTACAGCGGGGATAAAATTGTCAAAATGGAGGAAAAAAAGGTCAGAGGTTATAATGGCAATCCCTTTAAGGTGGTGCTTTTGTCTGTAGTCAATGATCCTCAGCCTGCGGTAATTTGGCTCACAGTTCTCAGTAAATCTTCAAATCTTCAAACTTTCAACCTTTCATGAGTTCACGGATAATCTGTCAACCTGTAAATCTGTAAACAGCCTCCAGCCTATAGTTTGCAGTTCGCAGCCCTCAGTCATAAAAGACAGGCTAAATATTCAAAACCATAAAAATTATATTTACTTTTAAGGTTCTAACCAAGATCATTGAATGACTATGAATAAAAATATTGTCAAATGCATTGTTTTATTGGCCGTCATCATAACATTGCAGCAATGCAAAAAGCCGACAGAAGAATCGGCCGTTATTATCTCAGGTGAATATACCATGCCTGAGAATTTCCCGTCCTGGATTCATGATGCCGTTTTTTACCAGGTTTACCCCCAGACTTTTTATGATACGGATGGAGATGGTATTGGCGATCTGGAAGGGATTATTCAGAAACTCGATTATATAAAAAGCCTTGGCGTTGACGCTGTATGGATCAATCCGTTCTTCGAATCCCCCTTCTGCGATGCCGGATATGATGTATCTGATTATTACAAAGTAGCACCGCGATACGGAACCAATGAAGATGCCCGAAGGCTTTTTGAAGAAGCTCATAAACGGGATCTGAAAATCATTTTTGATTATGTGATCAGTTATACTTCTGTTGAACATCCCTGGTTTAAAGCATCAGCCCGGCAGGACACAAACAAGTATACAAACTGGTACATCTGGAATGACAATACCTGGATGAATCCGCCGGAAGCCTATAAAGATGCATTTGTGAAAGGTTACAGCCGGCGCAACGGACAGTATATGCGGAATTTTTACTGGTGTCAGCCAGCTTTGAATTTTGGTTTTGCCAAGCCTGAACAACCCTGGATGCTGCCCACTGATCACCCTGATGTCCTGGCTTTAAGGGAAGAGCTTAAAAATGTCCTTCGTTTCTGGATGGATATGGGGGCTGACGGATTCAGGGCTGATATGGCCGGTGCCCTGGTGAAAAATGCCAACATTACGGGGAATGACCAGTTCTTTAATGTTAGGGATCAGGGCACAAAAGAATTCTGGCGGGGGATACGTCAGCTGTTAATGACAGAATACCCCGAGGCTTTTATGATTGCCGAATGGTCTTATCCCAAAGATGCACTCGATGGTTTGTTTCATGCCGATTTTTTTCATTGGTTCGAAGGTTATAACGATTTGTTTCAGAAGGAAAGCTGGCGTATCCTGAACGGTTATTCGGAAGGAAACAGCTTCTTTGACAGGGAAGGGAAGGGTACTATTACCCATTTTCTCAAAAGCTATCTTGATCAATATGAAGCCACAAAAGGAAAAGGTTATATTTCACTGCCCCTGGGAAATCATGATAACGCCCGCCTTGGCAACAGGCGATCGGATGATGATCTTGAGATCATCTATGCTTTTGGGTTAACCATGCCGGGCATTCCTTTTATATATTATGGTAATGAGATCGGCATGCGTCAGCTTGGTGCTGACTGGCCCCAGGTGGAAGGTGCCTATAAGCCACGAAATGGAGGACGCACACCAATGCAATGGGCTTCAGGTAAGAACCTGGGGTTTTCTGCTGCAACACAGGAAAAACTCTACCTCCCGGTGGACCCGGCGGAGAATGCCCCAACAGTAGCTGAACAGGAAAATGATCCTCATTCACTGCTCAACCGGACCCGTAACCTGATTGCCTTAAGGCATAAGGAACCGGCGCTTGAAGCTTGTGCACAGTTTATCCCGTTGTACGCTAAGGATAACACTTATCCGTTTGTGTATGCCAGGGCTAAAGATAAGGATGTAATACTGGTCTTTTTAAATCCTGCTGCTGCTGAAGCCGATGCTGAATTTAGAGCTGAAATTCCATGGACAGAGTTACAATTATTGGCAGGTAAAGAATTGAAAATCAGCAAAAGTGATAAAACAGTTAAAGTGAACATGCCGGGTGTGAGTTATGCGGTTTATAAAGTTCAGTAGTTAAAATTTTAAGGTTGTATGCAGACATATTTTAACTTCCTTCCCCGGAGTGACTGTCCCGATAGCTGTAGGGAAGTTGGGAATGTGTATATTCCCCTCCCTGGAGGGGTTAGGGATGGGTTTTTATTTTTGTCGAATCTTTAATCAATAAAAATATATATCTCATGAATTGCACTGTCCTTTTCACATACCCATTTTATGGTTCAAACGTCCTGAATACTGGTTCAAGTTTGCCTGCTTGTCAGACAGAGTCCGCCCGGGCCTATAATTCTGAACAACTATCCTAACTATATCATTATGAAAACATATACTCTTCTTATATTTTTTATTCTGTCTTTCATCGGCCAATTATCACCCGCACAATCCAAACAGGATGTTGACAGAACAATACCCAATCTCAGGCAACAGGGTAATGCCACACAGCTTGTGGTAGACGGAAAACCCTATCTCATCCTTGGAGGCGAGCTGGGCAACTCCTCTGCTTCTAACCCTGCATACCAGCGATCAGTATGGCCTGTGGTTAAGGCCATGCATTTGAATACTGTGTTGGCTCCGGTCTATTGGGAACTTATGGAGCCGGAGGAAGGAAAATTCGATTTTACCCTTGTTGACAGCCTCATTGCGGGAGCAAGAGAGCATAATATACGGCTGGTGCTGTTGTGGTTTGGATCATGGAAAAACAGCATGTCATGTTATGTTCCTCTTTGGGTTAAGAAAGACTATAACCGTTTTCCCCGGGCAAGGGATAACAAACATAGGGCACTGGAAATGCTTACTGCTTTCAGCGATGAAAATCTTCAGGCTGACCTTCGCGCTTTTACAGCCCTGATGAAGCATATCAGCGAAGTTGACAGAGAGCACACAGTAATTATGATGCAGGTTGAAAATGAAATTGGCATGATACCGGTTGCCAGTGACTTCAGCAAGGAAGCCAATGAAGCTTTTCTGAGTCCGGTGCCTCAGGAATTGATTGATTATATGGAAAAGAAAAAAGACAGTCTGCATCCGGCGATCAAAGAACGTTGGGCAAATACGGGTTACAAAACAACAGGCAACTGGGAAGATATTTTTGGGATAAGCCTTGCCACTGATGAAATATTCATGGCCTGGCATTATGCCGTATTTGCAAACCGCATAGCCGAGGCTGGTAAACATGAACATCCCCTGCCAATGTTCGTTAATGCTGCCCTAAACCGGCCTAATGTGAAACCCGGCGGATATCCTTCAGGGGGACCATTGCCCCATCTTATGGATATCTGGAAAGCCGGCGCTCCGTCAATCGATTTTCTTTCCCCCGATATTTATTTTCTGAATGTGGAGGACTGGAGTCAGCAATATTACCGCAGGGATAATTTGCTTTTTATACCCGAAACAATGCGTGGGCCAAACAGTGCTGCTCATGTTTTTTATGTCATTGGACAATATGATGCATTGGGGTTTTCTCCTTTTTCAATTGAATCTACCACTAGTCCTGAAAATGAGAGGCTTACACAAGCTTATGAATTGCTTAATCAGTTGTCTCCGCTGATTCTCGATCATCAGGGTAAAAACACAATGGCAGGCGTTTTGCTTGACAGAAAGAATGCTTTGGCAACCCTTGAACTGGGCGATTACCGGTTCAATTTTTCATTCGAACCTCTTGATCGCTATGCTTTTAAAGGTAATTTGTCCGATTCTGCATTCCGTACAGGAGGAATCATTATTGCTGTAGGACCGGATGAATTTATTGTTGCCGGCAGCGGAATGATCGTCACTTTTGAATCAGCTCTGCAGGATGATATGCTGGTGGGCATTGGCAGCATTGATGAAGGCCGGTTTGAAGAAGGTAAATGGATCACAGGATTGCGGCTTAACGGTGATCAGAGTCATCAGGGTAGGCATATGAGACTGCCCAATAACAGTTTCAGTATACAAAGGGTGAAGTTATACAGGTACCGGTGATGAGAGATCGCAGATTCAGGAACCAGGAAGCAAGATCAAAGAACAAAGATCAAAGATCAAAGACTGCATGACTGCAAGACCTGACCCTATATTGGCGCAAGCGTCCGCTTGTGCCTTATGAATATTTTATGATTAATAAAACAATCAGCCGATCACCAGATCACCAAATATTAAATACTCTCTGCCGTTTCAATAAAAGCGCGTACTTGTTCTGTGGTAACCTCAGGCGGCATGCCTCCGCCACAGGAAAGGATTACCTTTGAACGGTCACTGAGTGACTCAACAAGTTCGGTAACGGCATTTCTGATGTCTTCAACAGATCCTTTGGCTAAAACATCGCGTGGCGGTATATTGCCCAGCATGGTAATTTTGTTTTTTGTGAGTGTCTTCAGCTCGTTCAGTGAGGCATCATAGGCCATATTGAATATATTAACGCCGGCCTCGGGGAGAAATTCTGTTGAAGATTGCCACTGTGCATCATTATGCAGAAATTTAACAGCAACATTTCTGTTAAAGAGCTGCTTCAGGTATGGTAATGCAAACTCAACGAACTGATCTGCACCTATGAAACCGATTAAATCATCCAATACGAGAATACCATCTATGGAGTCGATTGTTTTCTTCTGCAGGTCATGCCACTCAATCAGGAATTCAGTTATTAGTTTAAGTAGTTTGTGTATCCTTTCAGGATCTGTCATCATAGACATCAGAAATTCAGTAGTGCCCATGAGGTGTGCGGCGATATTCAAAGGACCACGCGATATGGAAAACCGGATGCTGTGCCCCATGGCTTCAATTTTTGAACGATTCAGCTTTAAACGGTTTAACATAAAAGGCAGCAAACCGTCTGATTCAGGTCTGGGCTTTTGCAGAGAATCGATCATCTCAACGGATGTAATACAGGGAAAGGCATGCGGAAATTCATTGGTCGGGAATCTTCCGGGAGCCCCGAATGCCGAAGGTTCGGTACACATACCAAATTCAGACCAGAATCCCGGCAGAAAAATACAGGATGGAAAGGTTTCAATGGCTTTTTTATTGGCATTGAACCAGAGTTCATCGTTGCTGAAATAATCAAGGATATTCATGCCTGCCCAGTTAGGCAACCAGGGGCTGTCGATGATGAAACCCACAGGCATGGGTGTAAGAACTTCTCCGTTAATCACTTTCAGCAATTGTTCCCATTGATTGTCAGTCATTTTTGCAAGTTTTATTATTAAGGTCCTAAAATTAACAGAAAGTTTTGAAATCGATTGCATAAAATTAAAGGAAGTGTATAAATAAAGAATGTTACTTATATCCACTTACTTGAATAGCTTTGTGTCAAGAAAATCCGAAATGTACATAAAACCCTACGATAATTACAATGAAAATTGAATTTGAAGAGCTGAACGAAAAAGATTTACCGTTAGTAAGGAAGATTTATGAGTATTATGTTGAAAACTCAACAGCCACTTTCCATATTGGTGATATTACGATTGAGGAAATCAGAACCTTTATCCCGATTAACCATCCTGTATATAAATCATATTTGATAAAGGCCAATGAAACAGTTTGCGGATACTGTTACCTGGCTCCATACAAAAACCGACAGGCCTATAACCGTACGGCAGAAGTTACTGTTTATCTGAAGCATGAATATACAGGCCGGGGAATTGGAAGGACGGCTCTTCAGAAGCTTGAAAAAGATGCCAGGTTTACCCAGGTTAAGGTATTGATTGGCATCATTACCGGTGATAATATTCATAGTATTAATTTATTTACACAGGAAGGATACACAAAGTGCGCTCATTTTAAGGAAGTGGGTGAAAAATTTGGGAAAGTCCTGGATGTTGTAGCCTATCAAAAATTCATTACATGAAAAACATTATCGTCAAATGAATATTAGCCACTATGTCACCAGCCATCAGCTACCCACCACCCACCAACCACTAATCACTAATCACTTTTCACTATTCCCCTTAACCAATCAATCCACTTGTCAAAACCTTCTCCGGTTTTTGCTGACAATTCTATGCACACCAAATGGTGATTGACCTTGTTGATATATTCTTTAAGCTTGTCAACTGAAAAATCGACGTAGGGCAGAAGGTCGGTTTTGTTAATCAGGCATATCTGTGAACTCATGAACATCTGCGGATATTTAAGGGGTTTGTCTTCTCCTTCTGTAACACTCACGATCACCACTCTGAAATTCTCGCCAAGATCGAAGAGGGCAGGACAAACGAGATTACCAACATTTTCAATCATCAGTAAAGATTTGTCAGGCGGATCAAGTTCTTTAACCGCCTTGTTTATCATAGCTGCATCGAGGTGGCAACCGCTTCCGGTGTTAATTTGTACAACAGGCACAGTGGTGGCGCTGATACGGTTAGCATCAAGGGTGGTTTGCTGGTCCCCTTCAATCACACTGATTTTTATGCGGTCTTTTAATGTATGCAGTGTTCTTTCAAGTATGGTGGTTTTCCCTGAACCCGGGGAACTTACCATGTTCAATGCTAAGATAGCTTTGGCTTCAAAATAACCGCGATTCCGCTGCGCCAACAAATTGTTTTTTTGTAAAACATCGGTTTCGATTGATATGGTCTTTTCATTATGATGATCATGAAGGTGTTCGAAATCATGGCCATGAGAATGAACATGGTTATGATCATGAGGATGCACATGGTCGTGGTTGTGATGGTGTGTATGATCGTGATCATGATCTGTATGGGCATAAACATATTCTGCCTGCCCCGGTTTCTTTATAGTGAACCGTGTTTCTGATGATCCGCAGCCACAGGTATCGCACATTGTATAAAAGAATTAGTATTTGGCAAAAATACAAATTTTAACAATGAGATTTCAGAAATAATTACTGGTCTGCCAGAACAATTGATTTAACCCTTAATTCACGACCCTGTATGATTACCGGATTGATTGCCCCACAAAACGGACATGCTTCATAAAGCTCGGTGGCTGTATATTGATGCTGACATTGACTGCACCGGGCGAGAAGCGGAATGTTTTGTATTTTCAGTTTTGTGTTTTTCAGTGGCCGGGATGATGCAATTGCTGATTCCCAGGCGAACTCAAGGGCTTCAATACTTACTCCGGAAGCATCACCAACTTCAACTTCAACTTCTGATACTCCATTTGCATTATGCTCAAGGGCTGTTGACTCGGCAATGTCGATAATATTCACGACTATTGAAAATTCATGCATATCTGGTCCTTTAGCTGAATCGTTAACATATTCTGGGCAGTTGTATACCTGCCAGTCTGTCGATTACGCGATTGCCCCCGGTTTGGGTCTGCATCACCACTCTGCCCGGATGGCTGTCAGTGATTTCACCAATAATGGCGGCGTATGCGCCTGTTTTCGTTTTTTGCATAACCTCAATCACCTTGTCAGCTGATTGTCTGTCCACAACAGCCATCATCTTGCCTTCATTGGCCATGTAAAGCGGGTCAAATCCATAGAGCTCACATAATCCGGCCACCTGTTCCCTGACAGGCAAATATTGTTCTTTAATATTTATCCCATAGGGTTTCCCTTCCGCAATTTCGGCACATATTGTAGCCAGTCCGCCCCGTGTAATATCCCGCATGAATTTAACCACTGTCCCTGAGCCGAGTACGGCCATAATCATGGCATTTAAAGGAGCGACATCTGATAACAACGGCTCTTCAAACTGAAGCTTTTCCCTTGCAGCAAGAATGCATATTTCGTGATCACCAAGGAATCCGCTTACTATGATCTTGTCTCCGGGTTTAATATGCTTTCCGGTGGCAATATGGCAGTACTTTTCCTTTATCGTGCCAATACCGCTGGTGTTGATAAAGATCTTATCGCATTGTCCTTTCTTTACTACTTTTGTGTCACCGGCTACGATGCTCACACCTGCAAGAGATGCCACCTCACCCATCGACCGTGCAATGACTTCCAGCTGATCTATGGGAAAGCCTTCTTCAAGGATGAAGGCGGCACTGAGAAATACAGGCTTTGCGCCGGTAACGGCAAGGTCGTTAACGGTGCCGCAAACTGCCAGTTTGCCGATGTCTCCGCCGGGAAAAAAGACAGGATCAATAACATATGAATCAGTAGAAAAAGCCAGTGAAATGCCGTGAGATTTTAACACAGCAGCGTCGCCATAGTCATCAAGGACGGCATTGGAAAAATATTTTGCAAAAGTATTGCGGATCAGGTCAGCCGTCATCTTCCCCCCACTGCCGTGTCCCATCATTATGACATTTTCCATTGGCTTGTTTTTCTGCGAAATTACGCTGAAAATCGTAAAACACATACCGAATAAGGCAAAATATATTATTCAAATAATCTACGTTAAAGCTTTTTTTCTGTTACGCTGCATAGTATGTTTTTGCTGTTGGCTGCCTGATGCCTTTAGCATTTTTCTGCTTATTTTCTTTTCCCCGGGTTAACACCAGGGGCTACCAACATATTGTCCCTGCGGGACTTGCTATTTAAAAGTTCTTACCTTGTTGTACCATCATTAATTCAGGCCAGTGACTGTCCAATTGTCCGCCAATAAGCTTATAGTTTGACAGCCTAACAGCCTATAAAACTATACGATTGTATGACCGCAAGACTATTTTAAAGCAACCACAACAACCACAACAACCACAACAATCATAACAATCATAACAACCACAACCACAACAACCACAACAATCACAACAACCACATAATCACAATCCTCAGAACCTTTTCTTTTAAATTGTTAACTTTGCACTTTCCTGCATAAATTATAAACAGTGAAACATTACAAACATATCTTCTTTGACCTCGATAATACCCTGTGGGATTTCCGGACAAATATGAAAGAGACTTTCGCGGAGATCATTGATGAGCTGAATTTGCAGAAAGTGAAGGAGCAGTTTGATGATTTTATAAGCCTGTTTTATGCCAACAATGAAAAATACTGGATTGCTTACAGGAAAGGGAAGGTTAAAAAGGAATTGTTGCGTATACAACGGTTCGCAGACACACTGGAGTCCATCGGCGTTCATGATGAAGGTACCACACTGCGTATGGCAGAATTGTATCACCGGCGGATATCACGTAAACCCAATGTATTCCCGGGTGTACATGAAACGCTGATGTACCTGAAAGAAAAGTATTCTTTGTATATTATAACAAACGGTTTTGTTGAGATTCAGACAAATAAACTTGAAAGTTCGCGGCTGAGTGGTTATTTCAAAAGAGTATTCATGGCCGAAGTCACAGGTTTTCAAAAGCCCGACAGGCGATTTTTTCACCATGCCCTGTCATCAGTGAATGCTAAAAAATCAGAAAGCCTGATGGTGGGGGATGATACTGAAGCCGATATCCGGGGGGCAAAAGATGCCGGCATCGACCAGGTGTATTTTAATCCTATGGGACTGACACATGATCTGATCACCACTTATGAGATAAGATCAATAGAAGAACTCAGAGAGTTCTTATAAAGTTGTATTATCCCCGTTTGACTTAGGTTGTATTTAAGTATAACTGATGATTGAAGGCTCTTCCTATTATAACTGGCGCAAGGGTCCCCTTGTGCCTATTTGACTTGACATAAATGCTTGTTTATGATAATTTAATCTGAAATAAGGGCTGCACAATGCAGCCCCTATAATGTTCAACTGATAAATAAAACAATTTAACGATTTCCTTTTTCTTCAAATCCATCAGCTCTTCAGCCAACACTCCGAACCACCGGTTACTGAATACCGCCTGTCTGCCCTCAGGCAGGATTACTGATTACCTTCTACTTTTTTCCCGGATTGTCAGGTGATTTCGATATTGAATCACGCATCTGCGTATCAGCTTCTATATTCTTCATGCGGTAGTAATCCATGATTCCGAGATTGCCGGCACGGAATGCTTCGGCCATGGCAAGAGGTACCTGTACTTCAGCTTCAATAACTTTGGCTCTGGCTTCCTGGGCTTTAGCTTTCATCTCCTGCTCCAAAGCTACGGCCATAGCACGTCTTTCTTCGGCCCTGGCCTGGGCAATGTTCTTGTCGGCATTGGCCTGATCCATTTGCAATACGGCGCCTATGTTTTTTCCGATATCAATATCGGCGATATCAATAGAAAGGATTTCGAAAGCTGTCCCTGCATCCAGACCTTTTTCCAAAACAACCTTTGAAATATTGTCAGGATTTTCCAGTACTTCTTTATGTGATTTGGCTGAACCGATGGATGAAACGATGCCTTCACCCACGCGGGCCAGCACGGTTTCTTCACCGGCACCGCCCACCAACTGCCTTATGTTGGCCCTGACTGTAACACGGGCTTTGCATATCAGCTGTATCCCGTCTTTTGCAACGGCTGAAACAGCCGGTGTGTTGATCACCTTAGGATTAACAGACATCTGAACGGCTTCAAGCACATTACGGCCGGCAAGATCGATCGCCGTGGCTGCTTTAAAGTCAAGGTTGATATTAGCCTTGTCGGCTGAGATAAGAGCATTGACCACTGAATTGACATTTCCCCCTGCCAGGTAATGTGCTTCAAGATCATCGGCTTTGAGGCTTAAGCCGGCCTTTGTGGCACTTACCAGTGCGTTGATGATGATAGAAGGCGGGACCTTCCTGATGCGCATGCCGATCAACTGGCCAATGGGCACAAATACCCGTGCAAAAACGGCG
This sequence comes from Bacteroidales bacterium, assembly GCA_016934055.1. Taxonomy (GTDB): domain Bacteria; phylum Bacteroidota; class Bacteroidia; order Bacteroidales; family UBA10428; genus UBA5072. The sequence continues at coordinate 58,082 of JAFGTR010000056.1, forward strand.
CTAAACCACAGCCCCAGGGGTATAAAATAGAAAAACAGCCAGATAAAAGCTATAATAAGACCAACGATTACAATCCACAATAAAATTCCTCCGGACATAATGCTTAGATTTTTGGTTTAACAATTAATTGATTTTGTGATATTTTAATGACTTCAATTTCAGTTCCCTCCTGGATGTAACCAGAAATGGATTTTGCTTCGTAAACACCATCGTGTACTTTTACCTTGCCCATTGGTGCTAAACGCGTTATGGATTTACCAGTATCACCGCTTTTTATTTTTTCAGGTTCTATGGCAATTATCTTGCTGTTGATGCTGGTCTCCAGTCCCATTTTATTCCATGTCTTACGTCTGAATGCAAAAAGCATGGCAGCAACCGACCCTGCTATGGCGGCCACAAGAGTTATATGGCCAGCTGTATTACCGTGAAACACATATGATGCAATAACACCACCAACGATGCATAAAAAGCCTCCGATACCAAATACAGTAAATCCCGGAATAATCAGGAATTCAATTAACAATAAAGCGATGCCGGCAAGAATAATCAGAATAGTGGCAAGTAATGACATCTGGAATCAGATAAGTTAGTCAATTGTAACACTCAATCCCTTTGTTGTCAAGCCTTCCTTGAAAGGTTCCAGGAATTCAAAGGACCCCTTTTTAACATCGCACTTCCCCTTATAATGCACCAGAAAAGTACATTGTTCAGCCTGAACGACATCCATGTTGCAAATCTCTATCAGACAGTCAATGACGAAATCAAATGTGTGAAAATCGTCGTTATGCAGAACAAGAAAACGTCCTTCCTCCGATTTCTCACCTGTTAACTTCTCGAAATCAGGTTTTGTAATTTGAACTTCTTTGCTTTTCATTCCTGTTCTGTCCGAATTTTTTAATACTGTTTAATAAGATATGTTCAGGTTCAAATTTATGAAAAATTCTTTATTTATTACTTCATTATATTTCAAGAAATAATGGATTTCTTTACTGCAAACGCAATCCTTCAAATTCAATCTCCCTGGCTTTTTCTGTGGTGATTGGCCGGGCATTATAAAAGGCCACGACAAAAGCATCGGGGAAACCATGGTTCCTTACTTTTTCAAGTGCTGTTGCTACTGATGAAGAATTTGAAAACTCTCCGGTGTAATACTTGTAAACATTTTTTTCAGCCAGCCATTCAGAATACACGGGGTATAATCCCCCGAAAGAGCTAGCTTCCTTTGGTTTACTGAAAACACCCAGCTGGATCCGGTATACAAGCCCTTTCTCTTCTAAAGGCAGTTGTGGAATAGGTTTATCAACATAATAAGGTGAATGCTCAAGAATTTTAAACTGGTTAAAGGCTTCATCCTCTTTGAGGTTTTTTTTCATGAGACCGGAGTCTTCACCAGGTAATCCAATTGTATTTTGTGATGCTTCCTGTGTTTTGTATTGATATACTTTGATGCCGTTAATTTCCTTGTAAACAACAATGTTTGTGTCACTTTCAGGCAGAGTGTCAGCCGCGTTTTTCATCTTCCGGGCTTCCAGGAATTTTTCATCTGCTTCACGCTGTACTTTTTTTGCTTCCCTTTCAAGATCCAATATATCGGAGATGATTTGTTTTCTGCTTTCATTTTCAGAGGTTTCCTTGGCAAGGATACGCTGATCTTTGGCAATATCTGATAAGGAGTCAGCTTTAAGCTGTAATGAGAGCGCTCCTGCAATGAGCAGGTTATATAGGTTTTTATCAAACTTTGGTGCAGGCAAATCTTCTTCTGATTCATATGGCTTTGAAAAGACAACCGATATGCTGTCTGCCGGAGGTCTTTCTGCTGGTGATGCAACAGATAATTCTGATAATGCCCTTATTTCATCAACGGATAATTGTTTTGTGCCGTCTTCATTGTTGTTCAATATAATCCGGTAGAGCGTAGCCATTCCGGCGACTGTACTCCGGTTGGAAGCAAATTGTGCTGTCTGGCCAGGATCATCACAAACCATCATAAAATCATCATAGGGTGAATTGATTGGAAATCCAAGGTTTCTGGGTTTAGACCATGTTTTTGTATTCCAGTCATAAACAGAACTGAAAATATCATACCCCCCCATGCTTGAATGTCCCTTTGAACAGAAATAAAGTGTTGACGTGCGTGTGTGAAAGAAAGGATAATCTTCGTCAGCTGTAGTGTTGATAATTTTACTTAAAGGCTCCGGCATATCCCATAACTGATGGTTTATATTTTTAATGCGAAAGATATCTTTGCTCTTTTTGCCCGCATTGCTATATCCTGAAACATAAACAAATTCGTTGATCTCGGTGTAAGCAGGTAAATACATCAGTGAGTTGAAATTCATCTTCTGGTCATATTTTGTGTTGAATTCAACAGGTTTACGGATCACTTTTCCGTTTGTGCTTATTGTATATGCATTTTCAAGCTGGTATACAGGTGTGATGCTGGTGCTCTTTACTGTAAAGGATTTTGCTTCACGGGTAAGGTTGATGCCGTTCTTTGCCATTTCAATCATACGTTGAACTTCAAGCTTTCTTATATCAGCTTTTTTCCCCGATTTGAGAAAAAGAGAATAGGTTTTTATGGCATCCTCAAATGCATAGTGTAAATGATAAGCTCTTGCCAGATAAAAAGTAGCCAGTGGATTTTCCCTTTCAACTGAGGCAGTCTGCAAAAGATCAATAGCCTCTTCTATTTCCTGATTGAGGTTTAACAGGCATAGTGCCGTATGATATTGATAATTATGATCTTTTGGGTAAAGGTTTAAAAGCTCACGGTATAGTGGGAGAGCATGGGTATAATCTTTTTTCTGAAAATATGATGAGGCTTCGTTTTTCAGCGCTGTCTTCACAGAATCCTGTCCATGATCCGGTGTGCAAATGAAAAAAAACAGACAACATATCAGTAATATACAACCTTGTCTTGAATGGAGAACCATATGCTTTAAGAATTATTTGTCGCGTAAATTAGCAATTCCAATAAAAAAATAATGAAAGATTTTTCATTATTTACCCACAGTGTAGTATAAAAAATTTATCTTCGCTGCGCAAATTTAAACTAACATATATTTATGAGAACATACGCTTTTGCATTGCTGGTTATCACCGGCACCATGTTGCTTGCCTCATGCAACAAAAAGAAGGACTATTCAAAAGTAAAGCTGAACAATGAGTTGGATACAGCCAGTTATTATCTTGGTATATTCTGGGGCAAAAATGCGCAGAACGGAGGCCTTGAGGAACTCAATTACGAAGCTCTTGCCAGGGGATTACAGGCTGCATTTGAAAACGATACTACAATCCCTCCCAGTTACATCATGCAGAATTACCTTCAGCTTTTTTCAGTGAAGCGAATGTTCAAAGATTATAAAGCTGAAAATGAAAAGTTCCTGGAGGAAAATGCAAAAAAGGACAGTGTTCAAACTTTACCCAGTGGTCTGCAATATATTATTTTGACTGAAGGATCCGGGCCAAGGCCATTGGCTGAAGATACAGTTGCCGTCAATTATATAGGCAAAACCATTGACGGTATAGAATTTGACAATTCATATAAAAGAGGGAATCCTGTAGAATTCAATGTTTCCGGCGTTATTAAAGGTTGGACAGAAGGGCTTCAACTCATGTCTGTCGGTTCGAAATATAAATTCTTTATTCCCTATCAGCTTGGTTATGGCGAGATGGGTTCACAGCGGATAAAGCCTTATTCAACACTGATCTTTGAAGTTGAATTGTTGTCGGTTAAAGAGGGAAATTAATACTTTTCTGCCCCGCTGACGCATAAAAATGTCAGATGTCGGTTTCGTCATCTGACATTTTTATTATGACTTCCTTGTCCCTTGTCCCTATTTTATATCGCCGTTCCTCCTCTTTCTCCTGTCCTTATTCTGATACAATCTTCAAGCGGGGTGATAAATATCTTTCCGTCACCCACTTCTCCTTGTGAGTTGCTTCGGGCTGACTTGATGATTGTGTTCACTGTTACATCAACGAAAGTATCGTTTACGGCTATTTCCAGCCTGATCTTGGGGATCAGGTTCGGTATAACACGGTTACCACGGTATATTTCTTCCCTGATCTGCTGTCCGTGGCCCGAAACTCTGCTCACTGTGATGCGGGTGATTTCAGCTTCAATAAGGGCTTCCCGTACCTGATCAAGCTTGTTTTCACGTATTATGGCTGTTATGAGTTTCATGATATTATTTATTGATGAATATTGGATATTATCTTGGATTTAACATTCCATACCCTTGTTCGCCGTGATAGGTATGGTCAAGACCCTGCATCTCAGCTTCTGTTGAAGCTCTTAGCCCGATGACCTTGTTTACGATCCATACCAGTATCAGTGTTAAAACGGCTGCATAGGCTATGGCTATGCCAACGGCGGCAAGCTGCACGCCAAGCTGCTGCCATACAGACCAGGAGCCTCCGGCGGCCTCTGCAGCTGCCTGCATCCAGCTTTTCCGGATGAAGAAGACCAGCAGCAATGACCCGGTAATTCCACCGATACCATGGATACCAAATGCATCAAGACTATCATCAAAACCCAGCTTGTTTTTTGCGGCAATGGCCATGTAACATACCAGTGCTGCTCCGAAGCCAAGCAGGAGGGCTCCCCAGGGTTGAACGACACCTGCAGCCGGTGTTACAGCTACAAGTCCGGCCAGTATGCCGCTGGCAAATCCCAGTGCTGTTGCCTTACCCTGGTGAATCGATTCAATAAGTATCCAGCCCATAGCACCCGCAGCAGCAGCAACCTGTGTGGCTGTGAGGGCCTGTGCTGTTAGCAGGCCACTGCTCACACTGCTGCCTGCATTGAAACCAAACCAGCCTACCCAAAGCAAACCGGCTCCAATCATTGTCATAACAAGGTTATTTGGTGCTGCCGCTGTCTTCGGATGACCTCTTCGTGATCCCAGGTATAGCGCAGCAACAAGCCCGCTTACCCCTGAAGCAATATGAACTACTGTACCACCCGCAAAATCAATTGCCCCCATGGCACCCATATTGAATAAAAAACCATCTTTTGCCCATACCCAATGACAGAGCGGATTATATACCAGAATACCCCATAAGGCAATAAAAGCAATGTAGCCCTTGAAGGAGATTCTCTCAGCAAAAGCTCCGGCAATAAGGGCTGGGGTGATAATCGCAAATTTGCCCTGGAACATGGAAAAGACATATTCGGGTATCCCCGAAGATGTAATGGTCTCATCTATACCCCTGAGCAGGAAATAATCTTTATTCCAGCCAAACCATCCGCCCATGACATTGGAGCCAAAACTCATGGCATAACCGATTAATACCCATAAAACCGCCATGATTCCCATGGCAACAAAACTGTGCATCATGGTGCCCAGTACATTTTTTGACCTGACCAGCCCCCCGTAGAACATGGCCAATCCCGGAACCATAAGCAGCACCAGCGTGGTGGAAGTAAGCATCCAGGCGGTGATGCCCGTGTCGATCGGAGTTCCGTCCGATCCAAAAGCCGGCAATGCTGAAAAAACAGCTAATAGACCGGCTATCAGAAAAAATCGTTTTTTAACACTCATAAGCTTGGAATTAATTCTTCAATGAATTTTGGGTCAAAAATATAAAAATATAGGGTATTAACAAATAAAAGTAATAAAAAAATATTATATACCCTATAAATAATATGGTATATAATAAAAAATAATATATTACAATAATTATACCTATATAAAATATAGGGTATATGATTATAATTATTATTATAAATAGTAATGCTGAAGGTTTTTCATTACAAACAGGACGAATCTGCCGGAATACCAGGCCGGTGAGGTGTTATAATCATTCAATGGTCTGCGTATCCGGATTCCAAAAACGATTAGGTATTTTCAGGAGGGAGAATAATGCTCATTGAGCAAAGATCGAAGATCGAAGAATAAAGAATAAAGAATATTGAATGCAGAAGGCACAAGCGGACGCGCCAGTAAACGACTGCAAGACTGCATGACTTAAACCTTGCTCGCCTGCTTTCTTTTATTCTCATCCAGCAGAATTTTCCGTAAACGGAGGCTTGAAGGGGTTACCTCCACATATTCATCTTCCTGGATGTATTCCAAAGCTTCTTCAAGACTGAAACGTATCGGGGGCGCCAGCCTGACCTTCTCATCCGAACCCGATGCCCTCATATTGGTGAGTTTTTTTGACCTGGTAACATTCAGCACGAGGTCGCCCGGCCTTGTGTTTTCACCGACAACTTGTCCGGCATATACTTCCTCCTGGGGATCAACAAAAAATATACCCCTGTCTTTGAGTTTATCCAGTGCGTAAGCAAATACAGTCCCGGTTTCCATGGCAATCAGTGATCCGTTGGTCCGTTTTTCAATCTCTCCTTTCAGTGGCTCGAAACTTTTAAAACGGTGCGATATTACCGCTTCTCCTGCCGTGGCTGTAAGAAGATTTGTCCGTAAGCCTATGATACCGCGTGATGGTATGTCAAATTCCAGGTGGATACGGTCTCCCCTTCGCTCCATCACATGCATTTGTCCCCGCCGGGCCGATATCATCTCAATGGCTTTGCCTGAATACTCTTCCGGAAGGTCGACATAGAGAATTTCAACCGGTTCACAGGGTTCACCGCCAATTGACTTGATGATGACATGGGGCTGACCTACCTGCAATTCATATCCTTCACGGCGTATGGTCTCGATAAGAATGGAAAGATGCAGCACACCCCTTCCGTATACGATAAAGGAATCAGCAGAATCAGCCGGCAATGCACGTAAAGCAAGGTTTTTTTCCAGCTCCCTGTCAAGTCTTTCTTTCAGATGCCTTGAGGTTACATACTTTCCCTCTTTGCCATAGAACGGAGAATTATTGATGGTAAACAGCATGCTCATGGTAGGCTCGTCAACCGTAATGGTGTCAAGTGACTCAGGATTCTCCGGATCCGCAATGGTATCGCCGATGTTGAAATCTTCAATGCCGACCAGGGCACAGATATCACCGCACATGACCTTGTCAACATTTTTACGTGTTAATCCTTCGTAAACCGATAATTCTTTGATGCGGGTTCTTGTTATACTGCCGTCTGTTTTCACTAGCGAAACCGGCATGTTGGCGAGCAGCTGACCTCTGGTTAAACGTCCGATGGCGACCCTCCCCACATAACTCGAGTAGTCGAGATTGGAAATCAGCATTTGCGGAGTACCTTTTAAAAGCTTTGGAGCTGGTATATGGTGAATGATAGCATCCAGCAATGGGGTTATGTCCGATGTCTGCCTGTGGTGATCGGGAGACATCCATCCTTGTTTCCCCGATCCGTAAAGAGTAGGGAAATCAAGCTGATATTCGCTGGCATTGAGATTGAACATCAGGTCGAAAACCTGTTCATGTACTTCTTCGGGCCGGCAATTGGGCTTGTCGACCTTGTTGATCACCACGATGGGCTTTAATCCCATTCGCAACGCTTTTTCCAGCACAAAACGGGTCTGCGGCATCGTGCCTTCAAATGCATCGACGAGCAGCAATGCCCCGTCGGCCATATTCAGCACACGTTCCACCTCACCGCCGAAATCGGCATGCCCTGGCGTATCGATTATGTTTATTTTGACGTTTTTATATGTGACGGATACATTCTTGGCCAGGATGGTGATACCCCTTTCCCGCTCCAGTTCATTGCTGTCCATGATCAACTCGCCCGGCCGCTCATGATCCTTGAATAACTTTGTCTGAAATAATATTTTGTCAACCAGCGTCGTCTTCCCGTGATCCACATTGGCGATGATCGCCACATTCCGTATTTCCTGCATCAAATTTTAAATTGGGGGGCAAAGATAGGGAAAAAGAAAATATGTTTGATAGTTTGATAGTTTAATAGTTGATAGTCTGAAAGCCTGCCGGCATCGCTTTAAATCGTTTGCCAAAGGCTTGCCGAAGGCGAAGAATACGGCCGTTATCACAAAGCAAGGCCTCCAGACAGGTTTGAAGGACTAAAGAAAGATAGTATTAAAACAGGGAATTCTCCTCCCGGGAGGAGTAGGGGTGGTTTAAATAAAATTTATCAATTTATACGTTAACAGATATACAAATTTCCTGTGAACTTTGAACTGTGAACAGTATTATTGTGGACTGCTGACTGCCGACCGGGGACTGTTGATACTATCACAACAGAAAAATATTATGCTTTTTGCATTGCTCAATAGTTGCTTTTGGCCATATACAGGCCTGTACTTCTCCAATATGCGCTTTTTGAAGGAAAAACATGCAAATCCTTGACTGACCGATGCCTCCTCCTATTGACAGGGGCAGTTCACCATTGATCAAACGCTTGTGGAAAAGAAGCGATTTTCTTTCAGTGGTACCGGTAATCTCAAGCTGTTCCAACAATGAGTCCTTGTCAACACGAATACCCATAGATGAAACCTCAAAAGCACATTCAAGTATAGGATTCCATAAGATAATATCACCGTTCAGGCCTTTGTGCCCTTTTTCAGTGATTGTGATCCAGTCATCATAGTCAGGAGCTCTTCCGTCATGTGGTTTTCCATCTGCAAGCTCACTACCGATGCCAATCACAAAGATGGCTCCATACTTTCTGACAGCTACGGTTTCACGTTCCCGCGGATCCAGATCGGGGTATTGTTGCTGAAGGTCTTCTGAATGGATAAAAGTAATATCATGCGGTAACACGGGTTTTAGGACACCATAATTCTCATTTACAGTGTATTCAGTACGTTTAAGCACTTCATAAATCTTTCTGACGATGTACTTCAGAAAATCAAGGTTCCTTTCCTTGCGGCTCATAGCTCTTTCCCAGTCCCATTGGTCAACATATAATGAATGCATGTTGTCCAGCTCTTCGTCAGGTCTGATGGCATTCATATCAGTATAGATCCCATATCCCTTCAGAATATTATAATCGGCAAGAGCAATGCGTTTCCATTTAGCCAGTGAGTTGACTACTTCGGCAATCACATTGTCCATATCTTTAATCGGAAAAGATACTTTGTTTTCTGTACCGTTGAGATCATCATTGATACCGGTTCCCTTTACCACTATAAGCGGAGCAGTTACCCTCCTCAGGTTCAACTCGGCTGAAAGTTGCTGCTGAAAAGTATCTTTTACCAGTTTAATGGCTTTTTCGGTTTGGTTAAGGTCAAGATGACTTTTGTATTTCTTCGGCAGAATCAATGGCTTGCTCATAGTCCAGTTTTTTAACCGACATCAAAAGTATAAATATTAGCCTTAATTGCAAAACTATTCCACTTGTGAAAATAGCCGTTGCCTGACGGCTTCATACATAATGATGGATGCTGCTACACTGACATTTAGTGAATTGACAGCACCATACAGTGGAATTTTTACATGGATATCCGATAGTTTTAACAGTGTTTTTTCTATCCCTGTATCTTCTGCTCCCATAATGACTGCACTTGGCCTGGTAAAATCTGCACTGTATAAATACTTGCCGGCTTTTTCCGTGGCTGAAACTATCTGCAGGCCGCTTTCTTTTAAAAAAATTATGGTTTTTGACAGGTTATCAGTGCGGCACACCGGCAGTGAATGCAATGCTCCTGAAGAGGTTTTTACAGCATCAGCATTAATACGTGCAGATTCCCCCGCTGGTATCACAAGCGCATGAATGCCAGCCCCTTCAGCTGTTCGGGCTATTGCCCCCATGTTTCGCACATCGGTGATACGGTCGAGGATCATGATTAATGGCAACTTGCCGGCTTCAAACAAACCCGGTATTATTTTTTCAATATCGTTATACTCAATTTCAGCAACCAAAGCCAGAATTCCCTGATGATTTTTCCTGCACATTCGGTTTATTTTTTCAACCGGGACGAACTGAAACGGAATCCGTTTTTCCCGCATTTCGTTGATAAGTCCCGGAATAAATTCATTTCTGAGCCCTTTTTTCAGGAACACTTTTTCCAGCTCTTTGCCCGATCGCAAAGCCTCCATAACAGGATGAAACCCGAAAATAGTTGTTGTTGATTTCAATGGTGTTGATGTTTATTCAAGCATAAAAACAGATCCGTTTCGCCATGTGTCTACAGCTTGCCGCCAGTATCCGTCGTAACCTTCTGAACGCAGCAAAATGTAATTGTTCAGTGTATACGGTGAGGATTTATACTCAAAAGTAAATGTAAGAGTTGTGGCAAAATTGTTTTTATAATATATCCATTTTTCAGAGCCGTGTGTACGGGCTACTGCTTCCGGAGGGCCGTAAATGATATAGATCATGCCCCGGTCGGTTTTCCATCCGGGTTTGAAGGTTGTAAAATAATAGTTGGCAAAATAAACCCTGTTATAATAAACACGGATTAGTTCACGTGCCCGATCCATATTGTTGTCTGTGAGCCCAAGCCAGAAATTATCAACAGCCAGTTTTGGATTGCCGGCCTTTTTTATCTTTTCATATTCACCTGATGATGTCAGATAAGCAAGGGGTTCTATCATCTGCTCTGGTTGTTTGATACGCGGATAATCCGGGCCGAAATTTAAAACAGTTAACCCTTCGCGCACTGTGGTGTCAAACTGAAAATGAAAAACACCTTCATAACCAAGCTGAAATGGCGTGCTTTTTTGATACTTCAGAATCCACATGCTGTCAGGTTTTTCCATGAACTCTAACTCCCTGGCCAGTGAGAATGAAGGCCTGGGTAAAGGGCTTTCCTGTCCGTAGTATGATATAAATATACGGCTGAAAGTATCTGTGCGGTATTCGATTCTGAAAGGGGCATCTCCGGTTACACAAGGCTCAAAATAAGGTATGTGCCGGGCAAAATCCTTTACCAGGTAATTCTGTTGTGTAAAAAGCGATGTTTTATCCACCATTTTAAAAGTAATATTTTCCTCTTTTCTGATCATATCCACAGCGTTGATCCTGAGTTCATAAACTTTTCCATTAACAGCTTTTAGTGGTATCTGTGTAATAAACCTCTTATCGGCATTTTCCTTCAGAAACGAATACTCGTAGGTCCCTGAATCGGCCATAACAACAGAATTTTTGTCAGTTATATCAGTCATCTGAAAGCTGATCCGCAGCTTTGCCAGCATTTTTCTTTCAGCATTGGCATCACTGAATAAGAGCTCAACAGGAAAAATCTTGGCCATTAGCACCGAAGAGTTGAGTGAATTATGATATACAGTATAGGCTGGATGCAACCTTGTACTGCCTGGATTATACATACCCGATTTTGTTCCGGTTTGGGGGCGCACAACATTGCGCTGGGGAGCTGAACATCCCAGCAAGGTCAAAGCCGTCATCAGTGAAAATATATAATACCGGACCATGATGTGAGATTTCCTGTCTTTTTTCAAATTACCAGCTAAAATATTTATAATACGATTTAAGAATTAAGAATGACGATTTTAGATTTAAGAAGGGGAAGTCTAAGTATGTAAAGTATAGATTTCATTGTTTTTGACTTCATAAATCTTAATTCGTAAATCTTTAATCTTAAATCTTTTTTAATAATAATTTTTATAAATAATAACACAGGTTAATTATAACGCTAAAGTTATTTAATTTCTTTTATTTTTAAGAGACTCCAGTTCATTGTGCAATTTTTCCCAAATGGAAAACATATCCCCCAGTTCCTGCTGCAGTCGCTGGTATTGTTTGTAGAAATCAGGATCATGAAGCTGTTCATCTGAATCCAATGGATTGGCAATAGCTTTTTCAAAACTGGCAATTTGTTTTTCAGTCTCGCTGATGCGTAATTCAGTTTTTTCAATTTTGTTGGTGAGTTTCCGTATTTCTTTTTCATGTTCCTTCTTTTCGAGGAATGCTGTTTTATTGGATGACTCTTCCTTTAACGGATCAACAGACTTTCTCTGGCTTTTTCTTTCCAAATCCTTCAGTGAGGCGATTTTTTTTCTTTGCAAAAAATCGTAAATGCCTCCCATATGTTCTTTTATTTGACGATGGCTGAATTCGTAAACTTTGTTCACAAGACCATCAAGGAATTCACGGTCATGTGATACAACCACAAGGGTTCCGTCATATTTCAGCAAAGCCTGTTTAAGGATATCTTTCGATCGCATGTCAAGGTGATTTGTGGGTTCATCAAGGATAAGAAAATTGCGGGTTTCCAGCAAGAGGCGGGCCAGGGCCAGCCTTGAACGTTCACCACCGGATAATACCTTTACTTTTTTTTCGGCATCTTCTCCGCTGAAAAGAAACGAACCGAGAATGTCGCGTAATTTTGTGCGTACATCGCCTGTTGCCACCTCATCAAGGGTTTCCAGCACTGTCTTGTTGCCGTCCAGCAATTCATCCTGGTTTTGTGCAAAATAACCTGTGAGTACCTTATATCCGGTTTTTAATTCGCCTTCATAATCAAGTTCACCGGCGATGATCTTTGATAATGTGGTTTTTCCTTCTCCGTTGCGACCTACGAAAGCTATCCTGTCACCACGGTTTATTCTGATATCAATATTGTTAAAAACTGTGTGCTGTCCATAGCGCTTCGACAACTGCGACGCTTCAAAAACAATGGTGCCAGACCGCGGAGCCGGAGGAAATTTTAAACGCATGGCTGAAGTATCTTCTTCATCAACTTCAATGATGTCCATCTTGTCAAGCATTTTGATACGCGACTGAACCTGGACAGCTTTTGTGTTTTTGTAACGAAATCTTTCGATGAATGCACGGGTATCATCAATCAGCTTCTGCTGATTTCTGTAAGCTGCAATTTGTTGTTCCCTTCTTTCCTTTCGCAGTAATAAATATTGTGAATAGGGTACACGGTAATCATACAAACGCCCGAGTGATATTTCAACTGTGCGCGTGGTGACTGTATCCAGCAATGCACGGTCATGCGATATCAGCACAACAGCACCGTGATAATTTTTTAAATACTCTTCAAGCCATTGAATGGAATCAATGTCCAGATGATTTGTAGGTTCGTCAAGTAAAATAACATCCGGGGATCTGAGTAAAATCTTTGCCAGCTCTATCCGCATACGCCATCCGCCGCTGAACTCCCTGGTAGGCCTTGAAAAATCAATGCGGCTGAATCCCAGTCCAGATAATACGAGTTCAATTTTCTGGTCACGGTTACCATCATCAAGCATATGGAAACGTTCGTTTTTTTCTGCCAGCTGGTCAATGGTATCCAAATATGCCTCAGAAGAAGTATCACTTGAGGTTTCAATGATACGGGTCAGCTTCTCGATTTCTTTTTCAAGGTTTCTGATTTCATCAAAAGCGCCGGAAGCTTCATCGGCAAGCGTTTTCCGATCAGTTACTGTCATCTGTTGGGGCAGGTAGCCGAGCCTGATATCCTGAGGAACAACGATCTGCCCTTCATCAGGAGACTGCTGTCCCATAATGATCTTCAGTAAAGTGGTTTTACCGGCACCGTTCCGGCCTACAAGTCCAATCTTATCTTTCGGGTTTACAACGAATGAGATATCACGAAACAGAAATTGCCCTCCAAAAATAACACTCAGTCCGCTAAATGAGATCATTTGATATTCTGGTATATTTGTCTGCAAAAATAGACGAAAAATCAGAAGCTTAAATTATATTTATATTTATCTGGAATGAATATCAGAGAACACATATTCTGAAAGCAATTCATTCTGAACATTATACTGCATGAAGATTAAAAGATTTTTTAAAAGAAATGCCCATAACCCTGTTTTTAAAATGCTGGCCGGCGCCTGAAGGGCAATGAACCGGCTGTATGAAAACCGGAATCATGATATCCAAAGCAACGGCGAACTGACGGTTTTAAAGAAACTGGCCGCTTTTCATCCGCAGGTGATCATCGACGGCGGGGCAAACATAGGGGAATACTCACGCCGGACAGCAGACATACTTAAAGGAGTACGGATCTATTCCTTCGAGCCGGTGAAAAGCACCTTTGAAATGCTGGTTTCGAACCTGAAGGGCAATCAAAACATAATTCCGGTCAACAAAGGACTGTATCATGAAAACTGTGTCAGGAATATCAATTTGTTCCCTTCCCATACGCACTCTTCTCTATATGATATACAGGGCCTGTCATATGATACGGTTCGTACTGACGCCATTGAACTGATTGCAGGAGACACTTTTATGGAACAACAGAATATTGCCCATATCGATTTGCTGAAACTTGACCTTGAAGGAGCCGAATACGATGCGCTGCTCGGATTTCAGAATGCAATGAAAAACGGGAAAATCAGGATGGTGCAATTTGAATTCGGGTATATAAATATTACCACGAAAAAATTATTGATCGATTTCTACAAATGGTTTGAATCATACGGCTATACAGTGGGAAAAGTCTTTCCAAAGACCGTTGAATTCAGGAAATATGAGTACAAGTATGAAGATTTCCTGGGCCCGAATTATGTGGCCGTGAAAAAATCAGATACCCGATTGATCGAAAAACTAAAAAGGAAGTAAACCACTGTCCCACATGCGCCAGGACGTCGGTTGGGCAAGAGAGACTACCGGCACCTGACACCCCCAACTATCACAACTATCACAACCATCACAACAATTACAACTCCCAACCACTACATCAACTCATGTCTCTTGTGCCTTAACCTTTCCACAAATTCATACGCTTCTTTTTCCAGCGGCATCCCGGCTCCGTATCCCCTGTTATGGAGAAACTGAACTCCGTATTTACAGGCAAAGACAGTTTCACCTTGATTCCTGATCTGCCTGACATGGACGATTTCGTGTATGAGAAGCATTAAATTATGATGATATTCCGGTCTATAACGATGGGCAATATAAATCCTGTTTCGAAAAGTCATGCCTTCAATCGAACGGTTAAAAATGTGGGCAGGCAGCCATGCGTTGGAGATCACGATAACATTATCAAGCGTCATTCCGGCAAACAGGGTTTTTAGAAGGGTTGAAGTTTCAGGAGAGATCCTATGCGAGGGCTTTCTGAAATTCACGATCCTGGCAGATGCTTTGCAGGCATAATACACAAGAAATCCGGCCACATAGCCCGCGACAAAAATTGCACCGTTATTTAGTTTTTTGATCAGCATACTATTGTCAATTCATATGGTTATAGCGATTGAAAAAGACTTTCGTTTTTGGTTTATTCTATTAACGCGAAGAATCATATTCTATCCCGGTTTGATAGAAAATAACAAACGGTGTCATTGACACACTGGAATCGCGGTGTGCATAACCCGGATACACCTCCTTCCCCGGTAACAGGAAAACATAAGGTGTTGCTTTTGCCCAACGGAATACAGTCAAGATAAATCCTATTAATGAAATATTTACTGAACTTCTTAAGAATGCCATTAAAGCATTATGCCTGCAATGATACAAAAATTCAAAATCAATGAATCATGATCTTTTTCAGATATATATGCTGACAGAACCATTTGTATGAACTTATTTAGTATCATTTTAAATAACGATTAGAAATCGGCTACTGTCTGCTTACTTCTGACTTCTTATAATGAACTTCTCCAAAAATTTCCGAATTTTATATCTTTCAACTGATATCATTCAATTCATTCTGTTTAATCGTATGACCATGAATAAACCTTATCCTATAGCCAAAGCGGCTGAACAGGACGTACCCGGCATTATCACCCTGTTGCAGCAATGTTCTTTGCCGACGGAAGATATATCCAATACCAGGCAAAGCTTCTGGACAGTGAAAAGTGAACAAAAGTTATGCGGGTCCGTTGCACTCGAAAATTACGGGCACTGTGGATTGTTGCGTTCATTTGCCGTATACCCCTCCTTTCGGAATCAAGGTGTCGGTACTGCCTTGCTGAACCATGCCATGGAGCAGGCTGCTAACATGGGGTTCGAATGCCTTTACCTCTGTACGGATTCGGCAGCGTTGTATTTTGAAAGACATAAATGGATCTATGTCCCAAGGGATTCCGTTGATGAAAAAGTCAGGCAATCACACGAATTCCAATCACCATGGTCGGATTCAACCGCCTGTATGTTTTTCCCGGTGAGACAGGGCTTTGTGAAGACTGCCGTTCAAAATTTTCAATCCGGTTTTAATTGCTCCCAGTCAGTTTTTTCCGCCTTTGCCCCATTCCTGGGTTTGGAAGTTCAGGAAGCCTTGAAGATCGCAACTGGATTTGGAGCCGGGATAGGTTATAGAGGTGAAGTATGTGGTGCTGTATCAGGGGCTTATATGGCAATCGGACTGAAACACGGACGATGGAAAGCCGAAGATATAATTGCCAAAGAAAACACCCTGTCTCTCATGAAAGAGTTAGACACCCGGTTCATTGCCCGGAATGGCTCACTGTATTGCAATAAACTTCTTGAAGGCGACATTTCAACATCGGAAGGACGTAAGAAAATAGATGATGAACACAAGTTCAAAACCCTTTGTCCCCGGTTCGTCAAGGATGCAACCGAGATTGCGGAAAAACTGTTGGGGCAGGAAAATCCTAGGCTGCAGGAAGAGAAAACCCTAAAATAGATGAAGAATCTTTCCGTTAAAGATCAGTTTAAAAATATTGATGGAATACCACATATCCGTGTAAAAATAAGTCAGAACTATGAATCCGGCCAGGAATACCAGGATAAGCCCTATGGTTCTTCCGGCAAGAGACTTCCCTGCTTTAAGGAATTTCCGTGATAACTTCTGAAGCCAGCCTTCCAGCTTCGTAAACAACGGATAGAAAATGACCGTGATGATCAGCATTGCAATTAACGTAAAGCGAAGCGGTTTATACTCATATTTATGACTGATAAGCGAGTCTGCCAGAAATGTCGTTAGCAGATTCGCCGTTAGGATGGTAAGCGTAGTTACCACAAATCTAAAAACTCTCTGATACATAACAATTTATTTTAATACACCCCGAAAGGGTGGGGGAACCCTTTCGGGGTGTCAGAATGATTAAATAGTTATCTAAATATCTATCTCATTTACTTCAATTTGGGCAATATGATAATTTATGAAATTTGTCCTGCCTCCAAACCATTCTAATACTTCTTCTCTTTTAAGTAAAGTAGGCTGATTATTAATTAAAGCATGGTATGAGCTGAACCTCCATTCCATATGGCTTTTGGCAAATTTATGGTGGATCGGATTTCGATGGATATAATATAACACTTGCATAAGGTAATTTTCATCATTAATATGTTTACGCCGAAAAGGTTTTCGAAACAAACTTCCGGTTCTGTTTATTTGCTTGTTATACCACTGAGCATAAGCGTTGAACAGATGACCTATTGAATCGACACCCCGAAAGGGTGGGGGGACCCTTTCGGGGTGTTCCGGGATAAATATCAGAAAATGAAAGTGATTGGGCATTAAACAATAGGCATATACATCAACCTGCGAGAAAAGGTATTTTTCACATAGGGAAAGAAATTTGAGGTAATGTTCCTCATGTCTGAAGATCTTTTCTTTGTTGATACCCTGGTTGAAAACATGGTAATAAAATCCTGGTACTATAGGAGCAATTTGCATAATAATGAACAGATTAACGAGTTAAACTGATAACGGTTTTATGGTTTCAAATATAGGTAATTTTTAGAATATTAATAGGGGTGGAAACACCCCGAAAGGGTACCCCCACCCCGAAAGGGTACTCCACCCCGAAAGGGTCCCTCAATCATAATTAGGGTATTTGCTTATATTTGTATTTGTAACCTTGTACCTTATATCTTATAAGAAACAATTGGCGAGAAGAAAGAAAACGATCCTGCTCGAGCATGTTGAGATTACGGATGTTGCAGCTGAAGGCAAATCGATGGCCCGCATCGATAATATGGTATTATTTGTACCCTATACGGTTCCGGGAGATATCGTAGATGTTCAGGTAGTGCGCATAAGAAAGCGCTGGATGGAAGGTTTCCCGGTACGGTATGTTCGGTATTCTTCCAGGAGGATTGAACCTTTCTGCCAGCATTTTGGGGAATGCGGTGGTTGCCGTTGGCAGAATCTGCCTTATGAAGATCAACTTAAATATAAGCAGAAACAGGTACTGGATCAGTTTGAACGCATCGGTAAGATCAATGTCCCGGAAATCAATACCATTATTCCATCGGAACATACCAGGGAATACCGCAACAAACTTGAGTTTACCTTTTCCAATAAGCGCTGGCTGACCAGGGATGAAATGCAGAAGAATGAGGAGATCACTCAAAGAAAGGCTGTAGGTTTCCATATTCCCGGTAGGTTCGACAAAGTGCTTGATATCCGGCAATGTTACCTCCAACCTGAGCCTTCTAACGCAATTAGAAATTATATAAGAGACTATGCTTTCCGGCACAATCTTGACTTTTTTGACCTGATCAGTCAGCAGGGTTTTCTTCGTACCCTGATAATCCGCAATTCACAGAAGGGGGAGTTCATGGTTGTGCTTTCCTTTTTCCGGGAAGACGAAGCCCTTATACTTCCTATGCTCGATGAACTAGTGCATGAATTTCCTGCCATCACCTCCTTGTTTTATGTGGTCAATCCAAAAGCCAATGATACCCTTAACGGACTTGAACTTGTTTTGCATCATGGAAATAATCACCTGTATGAGCAGATGGGGAATCTGAAATTTCGGATCGGGCCCAAGTCATTCTATCAGACTAATGCTGTACAGGCGCATAAATTGTATGCCATTGTGCGTGATTTTGCAAATTTGAAGGGGAATGAAACCGTATATGATCTTTACACCGGAACTGGTACCATTGCTCTTTTTTTAGCGGGTCAGTGTACTAGGGTTATCGGCATTGAATATGTTGAAGAAGCTATTGCTGATGCTCGTCAGAATGCCGAACTGAACAGTATTCGCAATGTCGAATTTTACACTGGTGACAGTAAAGATATTCTGACCCCATCATTTATTGAAATTCATGGTAAACCTGATGTGGTTATTACAGATCCCCCACGTTCGGGCATGCATGCCGATGTGGTAAACTCAATCTTACATTGTAACCCTGATAAAATTGTATACGTCAGTTGTAATCCTGCCACACAGGCCAGGGATATTCAACTTATGTCTGCCCATTACAGAGTGTCAAAGTTGCAGCCGGTGGATATGTTTCCGCATACCTGTCATGTAGAGAATGTGGCATTGCTTGAAAAGATTTGATAAGTTGTTCAAAAGTAACGGCCGTAAGCATGGTTTCAAAACTGACAATTCGTTAACTTGGGGTTCTGTGAGCGTTAAGTCAGCTCAGGCAGCATTTTCATATCTGTTTGCTGACGATGACTTAACAGATCCGATTTTTTAACAATATTTTTCATGATGGGAGGTTTTTTTCACAGTGTCTTTCAGGTCTTCTTTCTGATCGGTTATGTCCTTATTTTTGTTGTTACAATTATCATACTCAGGCCTTTTCGCATTCACCGCCGGAGGATGAAATCAACCATTGCCCTGAAGATTTCTTATCTTTTGTACCAGATTTCGTTTCTGGTTTTTACATATTTGTTGTTGTTTGGCAATAAGGAGCTGGCAGAAGGCGAAAAACCTTATGACACGCTGTTTAATGTTCATTTTATGCTTTTTCTTACAGCGACCATTTTGCCCAACCTGGGTATTATGATAAGAAAGGGCATTAAAAAGAATCGAATTGAATATAATGTTACGGTGACGCTTATAAACCTGATTTATTTTGTCTATTTGTTTTATCTTTGTTTTTCAAGGAAATGGGCGTTGATGTAGAAGAAGAAAGATGATAGATTATCAGACTAAAGACTTTCAGACTGATCCGGCAAAAATCAATGCAATCCTCGCTGATCATCTGCATTTAGCTTAAAGGTAATTCATCTGCAACTGCCTGTTTTTCTTTCTTTTCATAATGCCGGTGATTGCGACTATTATTCATTTGTTTATCTTTGTTTTACAGGGTTAAAGTCTTTTCTCTTTGAAAAAGAGGATAAGAGGATAATAATGAGAACTGAAAAGGAAATATTAGATTTATTAAACAGGGGTGATGAAGAAGCCATCAGATTTATCTTTGACGCATATTATGAAAAGCTTTGCTTATATGCCGAGGCCATTATAAAGGACCATCAGGCCGCTGAGGATATTGTTGAGGATCTATTTGTGTCAGTCTGGATAAACGCCAAAACAAACCCTGTTCATACTGCAATTAAGAATTATTTATACAAGAGTACATACCATAATTGTTTAAAACATATTAACAAACGCAGAACTGAGGACAGGAACACTGAAAAATTGCATTACACCCTCAAGGACATTGAAATAATGCATCATGAAACCTCAGGCTATCCTCTTTCCGGTCTGTTGGTCAGTGAAATAGAGAAAAAAGCGGAAGATATTCTTGAATCGCTGCCCGAGCAATGTAAGAAGATTTACAAACTCAATCGCCTTGAAGGTCTTAACTATCCTGAAATTGCTGCCAGGCTTAAGATAACAGTTGGTACGGTAAAAACACAAATGAGCCGTGCATTTCAAAAATTCAGGGAAGGTTTGAAGGAATTCATGCCCTGATATTTCTCCATGGTCTTGTTTAATGTCACAGGATCATGTTTTGTGATTATTAATAAGATCACATACTGCCGGAAAAATTTTATATAATACAACTTTCTTGTCAACCGGAATGTCTTTTTCAGATCAATATTATATCCAATAATATTATGAAAACAAAAAACAATCAATCGAATCCGTTAGAGGATGTGCTTGTAAAATACCTGACAGGTTCAGCTTCGGAAAGTGAACGAGAGCAGGTTTTGAATTGGATCCATGAAAATCCCGGTCATCAGAAAACGCTTGATGAGCTTAAATCATATTATCTTCTTACCAAGGCGATCCAAAAGCCATCAGGCTTTAATAAGGAAGAGGGCTGGACGAGAATCCAGTCACGTTATTATAAAGCCAGATATATTGCAGAACAGGAACAAAAGAAAAAATACCGGAGCAATATCATCCTGTATACCGCCATGTCTTCTGCAGCTGCTGTTCTGATAGCTTTTTTACTGGGATATTCAGCACATAAGGATTCCGGGATCGGACCCGCCGTAAGAGCAGAAAATGAGATCATCGTGCCCCTTGGTGCTAAATCACATGTTACACTCACCGACGGGACCAGGGTATGGCTGAATGCAGGCAGCAGATTAAAATATTCAGACGGTTTCTTCAGGGACTCCAGGGAAGTGTACCTGGAAGGGGAAGCGTTTTTTGACGTGAAAGAGGATCATAAAAAAATGTTTGTGGTCAAAACATCAAATCTTGATATTAAGGTTTATGGCACACAGTTCAACGTAAAATCTTATCCTGAAGAGAACATCATACAGACAACCCTGGTGAAAGGATCGGTTGCTATTGAAGCTTATACTGATAAAACACATGAAAAAAAGTCGGTTTTCTTAAAACCAAATCAGACAGCTATTTTTTACAAATCAACACCTGCGGTACAGAACATTAAAATACCGGATACCGGAGATAAACAGGAAAGTATTGCAGAAACGGGAGAAAAAATTGTCATAGCCCCATCTGTGAACCCTGTTCCCATTACCTCGTGGAAGGACAGTCGCTGGATCATTGTCAGTGAAGAACTTGACGAACTGGCCATAAAACTGGAGAGAAGGTATAATGTTAAGATATCTTTCACAGATGAAAGTCTCAGGAAGTATAAGTTTTCAGGGACGCTGAAAGATGAAACCTTTGAACAGGTTTTACAGATTATTCAGTTATCCGCTCCTATCACCTATCAGATTGAAGGGAATAAGGTTTTATTTAAAGAAGATCCTTTGTATAAAAAGAAATATGATAAAATGATTTCCAAATAACCCTTAAAAGTCAAACCTAATCTTATTGCTTATGGGACCCTGAAATTACACCAAAAAAAGGATCGCAGAATGTGTCAGCATTCCGCGATCCCGGTTGATTCATGCCAGTTTAACGTCATCAGTCTAACTTAAAATGATTTTGATGGCATTTACTAACACAAAAAACATTCAAATCTATGAAAAAAAATGTTAATGAAGTCTATTTGCCCTTAGTGGGGAGACACAAAAAACTTCTGCTAACCATGAAATTCACCATTCTTATTCAGTTGATCTGTCTAACAGCATTTTCGGCTACCACTTTATCACAGAACTCCGGTATATCCCTGAGGATGGAAAATGTGAAAGTGAAGGACGTATTGGGCAGTATAGAAGATCAGAGTGCCTACCGGTTTTTTTATAATGATGAGCTCAGTGATGTCAACAGGTTGGTTGATTTACAGGTAGACAACTCCGATATCAATGAAATCCTGACGCAACTGTTCAATAATACGGATATTGCCTATACTATCCTTGAGAATAACCTTATTGTTGTAGCCCCAAAAAGAACGATACAGCAGAAGGTGACCGGTCGGGTTACAGATAGATCCACCGGGGAACCGCTTCCTGGTGTCAATGTAATCATTGAAGGAACAGGGACAGGAACTGTTACTGATATGAACGGATCATACAGCCTTGATATGCCACAACAGAATGCAATCCTGCACTTTTCCTTTGTCGGATACCTGACTGAAAAAGTGGTATACACAGGTCAGACCACCATTGATGTTTCTCTTATTATGGATCTTACAGAACTTGAAGAGATTGTCGTTATCGGATACGGGACCCTGCGTAAAGGTGACGTGACCAGTTCCGTTGCCTCTGTCAAAGCCGAGGATTTTATCCAGGGAAGTGTAAAAGATATCGGACAACTGGTTCAGGGCAAAGTGGCCGGCCTTACCATTTCATCTGTCAGTGGTGATCCCACCAGTAATACGCAAATAAAGCTCAGGGGCAATACGACTATCCTGGGTACCAGTTCAAATCCCCTTATATTAATCGATGGTATTCAGGGTGATTTCAATACTGTTGCTCCGGAAGACATTGAATCAGTTGATGTATTGAAGGATGGTTCTGCCGCAGCCATATACGGCGTGAGAGGGACCAACGGGGTCATTATTATCACCACAAAACGGGCTAAGGGTAGTTATGCCAATATGGTTGAGTATTCAGGTTATTTAAGCACACAGGTTATTGCCAGAAAACCTGAACTGCTTACAGCTGAAGATTACCGTGCACAAATTGCAGAAGGTACCCGGTCGGCTGATCTTGATCTGGGCGCCTCAACCGACTGGATAAAGGAGGTAACACAAACCCCTGTTAACCATGTACATAATCTTACCTTTCGTGGGGGAAATGAAAAAACAAACTACCTGGCAACGGTAAACTACAAGGCTTTGGAAGGTATCATTCAAAAAACAGATAACGATGTACTTACGGCCAGGGCTGATATCAATCATAATATGTTCAATGATATTGTCAAAATAAATTTCGGGTTGTTGTCAAGAACCAATAAGTATACCACTGTTGCCGACGGGTACAGTTTCAATGGCTATACATACCGCCAGGCGCTTATCAGAAATCCTGCCGCTCCCATTAAAGATGAAGAGGGCAACTGGCACGAGCAAACCAACTTGTTTTATTACGAAAATCCCCTCAGTCATATATATGAATCCGATGGCAGAAATAAATCACAATACAGTCGTCTGAGCGGTACCATCAATGTTCGTCCGGTAAAAGGTTTAAACCTGAAAGCTATTATTTCATATGCCCGGTATAACGAATCGAGGGGCTATGCGGAGAGCAAACAACATTACTCAAACCTGGCAAGGAGTCTGAACGGTTATGCTTCGAACGGTGCCCGCGAATCCATTGACAGAGTAGTGGAATTAACGGCTGAATATACCAATACGATAGCAAGGCATCATTTTACCTTACTGGGTGGTTATAGTTATCAGGATAATGATTGGTTCGACTATTGGATGAGGAATGTTGATTTCCCCACTGATGTTTTCGGGTACAGCAATATCGACCTGGGGCAGGGCATACAGAACGCTGATCCCCAGGCAGGATTAGGTGGCACAAGAAATAAGACCAACCTGATTGGCTTTTTTGGCAGGGCATCTTACAGCTATGCGGATAAATACCTGTTGCTGGCGAGTCTGCGTTACGAGGCGGCAAGTCAGCTGGTCAGGACAAAAGATCCGTGGGGTCTGTTCCCTGCTGTTTCTGTCGGCTGGAGATTATCAAATGAATCCTTTATTAAGGACCTGGATATTTTCAATGAATTAAAAATCCGTGCCGGATACGGTATCACAGGCTCTGCACCCAACAGGCTTTTCAATGGCCTTGAGACAATCAGGTATGGTGATCCTGTTTTGGTTGACGGGGAATATCTTCTGGCTATTGAACCCGACCGGAATTCGAATCCTTACCTGCGATGGGAAGAAAAAGCAGAAATCAACATAGGACTTGACTTTGCCATTCTGGACAGTCGCATTGGAGGTACAGTGGATTTATATCATCGAAGAATAACAGGTCTCCTTTGGGATATCCCTGTGCCGGTACCGCCAAATCTGGTAGGGACTACTTATGGCAACGCAGGAGAAATGACCAATAAAGGCATCGAAATCCTGTTGAATTTTGTGCCTGTACAAAAGACAGATTTTTACTGGGAATCGAGCATTAACTTCTCAACGAATGCTAACAAGCTGCTTTCTCTGAATAGTGACATTTATGAGAATACTGTTGAATTCTGGAAAATCGGTAATTCAGGCGAACCCATCTGGGATCCCACGCATTTGCTTGAAGTGGATGGTAAGATTGGCAATTTCTGGGGTTACAAAGTGGTTGATGTCACTGAGGATGGTCAGTGGATTTACCTTGACAGCCTGAACAACAAGGTTGAATACAATGATTTTGAGCGCATTGATGATAATAAGCATATTTTAGGGAACGGGATTCCAAAATACTTTGTAGGATGGAACAATACCTTCCGTTATAAAAACTTTGACCTGAGCATTCTTATGCGGGGTGCTTTTAAATTTCAGATATTGAATCGTCAGCGTATGTATTACGAAAACACGTCCATTGAATATTACAACCGTCTGAGTTCGGCTTATGATGAAGTGTTTGGGAAGGCCGTGCTGAGCAAAGACATGCCGCTGCAATACAACAGTCATTATATTGAAGACGGCGACTACTGGAAAATTGACAATATTACCCTGGGGTATAATTTCAAAACGAACCGTCTTAAATTTATCAAGTCGGCCCGGATTTATGCTTCATCTCTTAACACGCTCACAATTACCAGTTATTCAGGTATTGATCCTGAAGTTTCGGTTACTGGTCTTGAGCCCGGGAACGATGCCCGGGATAAATATCCGACTACCAGGACCTTCACGCTGGGGTTTAATGTTAATTTCTAACGCCAAAAGCATTCATAAAATGAAAACGATAAAAAAATATATGTTTCAGTTCAGAATTCTGTTTCTGACATTCCTGGTGATGATCGCTTCATGCACCAAACTGGAGGATGAGAGTTTCACAGATCTTTTCACCGACGAGTTTCAGCCTTCTGAGGAAGACATTCGGGTAATCATTAGTTCGGCTTATGGCGACTGGCGGAAAATCCTTTTGCTCTGGAATGGCTTATGGAGAACCCAGGAGGTTGGAGCTGACCAGATCATTATCCCCAAACGGCCCAATGGATGGGTTGATGCCGGTGAATTCAGGAGAATGCACGAACATACCTGGGTTGATACCGATCCGCAGACTGTCAATAACTGGGCCAGGACCTATACCGGAATTGAAAACTGTAACCGGGTCATGGATGAACTTGAGGACAGCAAGTATGATATTGATGAAGAATTAAAAGCATCCGCCATTGCCCAGCTGAAAATTCTAAGGGCCAGTTACTACTATGTTCTTTGCGACATGTACGGAAATGTTCCGATCGTGGAACATTCGGCCGATTATCTTCCTGAAGGCTATTTGCCTCCGCAAAGCACCCGTAAGCAGGTTTATGATTTCATTGTAAAGGAGATCACGGATAATCTTCCTTACTTATCCCGGGAAAGAAATATCAAAACCTATGGGAAATGGAATCTTTGGGCTGCCAGAACCCTTTTGGCCAAAATGTACCTGAACGCCGAGGTGTTTACAGGCACAGCCGAATGGGCAAAATGTATTGAACAGTGTGATTCGGTTATCAACAATGACGTGGGTTATGGTCTTGAAGCAGACCAGAAGAGTGTGTTTGTCACGGAAAATGAGAATTCAAAGGAGATATTGTATGCCATACCCATCAGTGCCACTTATATGGAAGACTGGAACACTTTTGACATTCATATGCAAACCCTGCAACCTGAGAACCAGGCTACCTATAACATTTCTTTCACTCCCTGGGGAGGCATGTGTGCGATTCCCCAGTTTATCAACACCTTTGATCCTGATGACAGCAGGCTGACCAAAAACTTTATTTACGGGCAGCAATACAGCGCTGACGGATCACCGCTTACCTGCACCATGGGTGCATTTGCCGGACAACCCCTGTCATACATCAACGAAGTTCCGGGCGTTGATGATTCGGAGGAAGTGCACGGCTATCGTTTCGGAAAGTTTGAAATTGCCATGAATTGTACGAATATCCTGGAGAATGATTACCCGCTTTTCCGGTATGCCGATATCCTGATGATGAAGGCTGAGTGCCTGTTGCGTTTGGGAGATGCTGACGGCGCTGCTGCGCTGGTTACCCAGGTAAGGCAACGTGCTTTCAAAAGCGCCCCGGAAAAGGCTGCTGTCACCGGTGCACAACTTCAGGGAGGCAGTTGTTATGATTACGGGCTGCGTAACCATATTACATCCACCACCGAAGGAGGAGACGATATTCAATACGGTCGTTTCCTTGATGAACTGGGTTGGGAATTTAACCAGGAAGGACGTCGCCGCCAGGATATGATACGATTCGGAATTTTTACCAAAAAATCGTTTTTATCCCATTCACCGAACGGAGACAACAGGAATCTATATCCCATTCCCAGGGACGAATTGAACAAAAATCCCAATTTGCAGCAGAATCCGGGTTATTAGTGGACAGTAATTCGCTATAAAAACAAATTTTCAATTGTTAGGGTTAAGGTAAGTTCAGCGCTGGTACTTTTGTATCACGCTGAACTTTTTTTAGCGGAGAGGAGACTGAGAGACCAGAAGACCAGTAGACCAGAAGACCAGTAGACCAGAAGACCAGTAGACCAGAAGACCAGTAGACCAGAAGACCAGAAGACCAGAAGACCAG
>JAFGTR010000191.1 GCA_016934055.1 Bacteroidales bacterium
TTACCGGTTACCGAATACCATCCTCCCTCACACACCCTGCCAGGGTTTCCAAGCACAGAGCTGACGCACACCGCTTGGAGGGTTTCCTGCCCCATCACCCAAAACCTACACTACCGGCTACCTAACCTTCTCTCCGTCTCTCTGTCTCTACTTCTCTCACTCTCACTCGCCCTTCCTTGTCACCAGGCTGTAAACAACCGGGGTGATGATCAGCGTAAGCAGTGTTGATGTCAACAATCCGCCAATGATCCCCCAGGCCATCGGTGCCCAAAGCGTTCCTCCGCCTATGGTAAGGGGCAGTAGTCCGCCAATGGTGGTCATAGAGGTTAAAACAATGGGTGTAAACCTTGTTTTACCGGCCTCTTTTACAGCATCTGTAACACTTTTGCCCTCTTTCATAAGTCTATTGCTGTAGTCAACCAGGATGATGGAATTGTTCACGACAATACCAACCAGGCTTATCAGTCCGACAAATGCCGTGAAAGAAAACGTATTGCCGGTAATAAACCAGGCCCATATAGAACCAATAAGGGCAAGGGGTATGGCAATAAAAATTATGAGGGGTTGCGTAAATGAACGGAATTGTATGATCAGGATGGCAAAAATAGCAAGCATGGCCAGGATAATGGCTTCTGTCATACCGCCAAAGGACTCCTGGCGGTTTTCAAGTTCGCCGCCCATGGTAAAACTCGTTCCACGGGGAAAATTATACTCTTTCAGGTATTCCATTAACGGAGCGAGGACTTCATCAAGAGTGTAACCTTTTATAATATCGGCAGTGATACAGGCTGAGCGCTGAAGGTCTTTACGCGTGATCAACCCGGGGGCTTCCCTGAATTCAAGGTCAACCAGCTGAAACAAAGGGATGAGTTTCCCTGTCATTGATTTGACAAATATCTTATCCAGATCCTGCGGTGTCATGTCGCCGTCCTTTTTCATCCGCAGTGTAATATCAAATTCCTTTCCTTCCTCATTTCTGAATGCGCTAATGCCGGTCCCGCTGATCAAAGTCCTCACTGTGCGGTCAATCTCCACGACAGGCACGCCGAAATAACTTGCTTTGTCTTTGTTAATTGTTAAAGACAAATCGCTTTTTGTCTTGCTGAGCTGGTTTTCACAATTTACGATTCCGGGAATATGACGCACGTAACTTTCAATATCCATGGAAACCTTCTTCAGATCATCCAGGTTTTCACCCAGTAAAGTAACAACAACAGGTGCCAGAACAGGAGTTCCCTGTTCAAATTCTTTTACCGATATAGTCCCCCCGGGATAAGATGAAAAAACCTTGCGCAGCTGTTCAACCATTCGGTCAAATTTTTTCACATTATATTCTTCTAACTGCACATAGCATTCAGCATAATTTTCCGCATAATTCTTGGCAAAGGAATTGTAATAAATCCTTGGATTTCCATGTCCTACATTGGTTGCGTAATGCATTACACCGGGCAGGGTGTCGAGTATACTCTCTACAAATCCGGCTGCTTCATCAGAACGGGAAATATGGGTTCCTTCCGGCATATCTATCTGAACCAGAAACTGAGGTTGCTCCGCCTTAGGAAAGAAACTTATCCCTATAAATTTTATAAACACAAAAACTGACAAGAAAAAAATAAATATGGCAATGGCCAGTGTGAACAATTTTCTTTTTAAAGCAAGGTCAAGAAGTTTACTGTAAGGTTTCTCAATAATCCATTGTATCCATTGCAAAAAACCTTTTTTTGAGTATTCATTTTTGGTTTTTTTCAGAACCATACCGGCCAGATAAGGTGTAATGGTTAAAGCAATAAGCAATGAAGCCATTAATGTAGCTATTATGGCTACAGGCAGACTTTTAATGAACTCCCCTGCCTTGTCTTTCATCATAATAATAGGGATGAAAGCCGCTACCGTTGTAAGGGTTGAACTGACAACCGGCCATGCTATCTGTGATGCCCCTTTTATGGCAGCTTTAGACTTACTGTATCCCAGTGTCAGGTGACGGCTTATATTCTGCACAACAACGATAGAATTGTCCACCAGCATCCCAAGAGCAACAATCATCCCTGCAACCGAGATCTGTTGCAGGCCGAATCCTGATAAATGTATGACCCATATGCCAATAATAATAGATAATGGAATTGCCAACATGGTCAGCAGGGAAGACCTGTATCCGATAGTAAAAAATATCAGGATGCCCACGATCAGTATACCTTCAACAAGATTGATCAGAAAACTGTTAATGCGGCTGTCAACAAAATACGACTGATCAAAAACAAATTCCAGTTTTATATGGTCAGGCAGCTGTTGCCGGTATGCCTCCACAACAGGCTTTACATCATCGATTATATCAAACAGGTTAATATCTTCTTTTTGCTGTGCAGTGAGGAACAGCGCCTTCTCACCATTGTACCTGCCGATATAATCCTGAGTTTTATAAGTTTTTGATACTTCGGCAATGTTGCCCAGAAAAACCAACTGCCCATTATATGAATTAACAACTGTATTTTCTATTTCCCGGATCTCCTCATATGATCCATTTGACCGCAGGGTAAAACTCTTGTCTCCCATCACAAGGGATCCGCCCGGAATTTTTGTGTTTGAAGCAATAATAGCACCTGCAACCTGTTCAATTGAGATATTCATCAGCGCCATTTTTTCTGCATCAAGTAATATTTTTATCTCCTGTTCAGGGTATGCATGTAACTCAACTCTGCGTATCCCGTCAACTCTTTCAAGTTGCCTTTTCAGTTTGTCAGCCAGATCTTCGAGTTCGGCATATTCAGCTTGTTCTGAGACAAATGCCAGTTGTAAAATATTCACATCGGACGTGCTCCATTTGAAAGTCTCAATCGAATATATCTCTTCGGGCAATTGAGGCTTTAACGCATTGACTTTTGATACCACCTCATCGTATTTGTCTTTGGCATCAGTATTAAAAGCAAATTCAACGCCGATGGACACAAAGCCATCCCGTACAGTTGTTTCAATGGTGCTTATATCCTCAAGCTCATTAACCGATTCTTCAACAGGAATGGCAATCAGTTCCTCGAGATCCCTGGGTGAGCCTCCGGGATAAATAGCTATGATGGAAGCACCCGGAATCTGAACGGAAGGGTTCTCTGTTCTTGGCATTTTAAAATATGAGAATATTCCGGCAATAGCAAGAACCAAAAACAACATAATGGTAAACTGATGGTTCTCGGATGCAATTTTTGGCAGTTTCATCCCTGCAGAATTTAATTGTTATTTTTGGTGATTGTAATGGCTGTGCTGTCGGAAATAAGGTTCACATTTTCCGTGATGATCATAGTTCCCGGTTTAAGGTCATCAGATACAAGTACATTTTGTTGTCTGATCTCAACAATAGAAACTGTTCTTTTAACCGGGATCCCGTTAATGACTTCTAACACATAACCTTTATTACCTGATGCTTTCATAAGCGCTTCAACCGGAATTACAGAAACCATAACACCATGATCAGCATATATCTCTGCCCTTGCTATCATACCCGTCAGCAACTGTTGTTTTACCCCGGCTTTCAGCCTGAGTTCAACCTCAAAAGTGCCGGTATAAGGATCAGCCGCATCGGCCAGTTCAGAAATTTCAGCATGAAAGACCTCTCCCGGATATGGATCTAACCGGATTAATGCTGTATCTCCGGTTTTCAGATTAACTCTGTCGCGGTCAGTCACGTGGATCCTGACAATCCAGTTGCCTTCGGTTGATCCGAACAATATCACGGGGTATCCCTGGCCGGCTAACTCGTGCTCTTCCATTAATTTTTTCAGTATCCGTCCTTTTGATGGGGCAACGATGGTTGAATGACGCATATTGAAAGCAGCGATTTCATAATCTGACTTTGATATCTGTAACATTGTTTTAGCATTCTGTAATTGCTCGAGAGTTGTTACACTGTCATTATAAAGGCTGACAACCCTTTTATAATCACGTTCAGCCTTTTGATATGCTTCCCATGCACGGGTTACATGCGATTGTATCTCTGACAGATCGAGGTTGGCGAGGACATCGCCCTTGTTAACGGTTTGCCCTTCATCCACGTGTATTTTCTGTATTATACCCCCTGTTTTAAAGCTCAGTTTCTGTTCAAGACTCGTAGACAGACGGCCACTTGAATGAACAATATGCTGATAATTCTCCGATATGACTTCATAAACTTCTACCGGAATAACATCAGATTTTTCCGACACCGGTTTGTTGTTGCTGCAGGCAGTTATTATAACAGGAAGTATGACAGGCAGGATAAATGATTTAATTTTCATGTTGTCTTTATTTATGGGTGTGTTGCATCGTCGTTGTATAAATTTGAAACTCTTTCAAGTTCGGCCATTTTAATAAGATAATCATATTGATTGATAATAAGACTTTCATCAGCACTGACCAGGGCATTCCGTGCATCAAGATATTCAACAAAGCTAACCTGGCCCTGACCGTATCGTTTATTGATGATTTCGAATGCATTTCTCATCGTCTCCGATTGTTTTCTTGATGTTTCAATTTCTTTGACCGATGCCTGAAGATCATACCAGGCCTGTGTGGCTTCAAGCCTGATCGAAGATTTCACTTCTTCGTAACGCTTTTCAGTCATTTCTTTCTGTATCCTGGCCTGTTTTATCTTGGCATTATTTTGAAAGCCGCTGAAGATATTCCATCTGAATACAACAGAGGCCATCAGGTAATCACTGTTTTCGTCAAGATTATAGTCTTCACCCTGAATGCCATATTCTGCCACACCCAGTAGTGTTGGCAGCTTATTGTAACGAACCATTTTGTAATTCAAATCGGCAGCTTTGTTATAATTTTCCAGCATCAAAAGCTCTTCCCTGTTTTTAACAGCCCGGGAGGCTGTTTCTTCTGCATTAAAAAGCCATTCTTGTATTACCAGCAAGCTATCATCAATAATTTCAGCGTTTTGCTGCCGGTTCAAAAGGAAGTTGAAATAAGCAGCTGATATTTTCACAAGCTTATCAGATTCCGCCTGCTTTGATTCGAGTTTGCTGAGTTCAGATTGTGATCGAAGCACAGCATCAATAGTTACCTTGTCATGGGCATACAGCGATTCATTCACCCTGATGTTTTCTTCCAGCAATATGCGCGTATTGGCAATCAACGATGCCAGCCGTACAGCTTTCAAATAGCTGTAGTAAGCAGTTTTTATTTCTTTTATCAAATAACATTTATACACCTCTGCATCGATTCGTTCAGTTTCAGTTAGCGTTGACTGAATTTTTTTGTTAAAATATAACTGGCTGTTGACAATAGGTTGAACCAACTGAATTTTCGTTTCCTGCTCTGTTGGCCTGTAAAACATAAATTCCTGGTTTTCAAGTAAAGGAAAAGGTTCTCCGGTAAGCTGGTTCAGAGTCTGATAAACCGGATTGAGCATATCACCAGCAGGAAACTCAATCACACGACCGCCTCGGGCAACAGTATAACGCGCATTAAAGCTTAAAGAAGGATAAAACATGCCTTTTGCCTCACGAAGCACCTGTAAACTCATTGAATAGTTATCGATTTTTTGTTGCAAGGCCAGGTTGTTTCCGAGTCCTTCCTGAACATAGTCGTGTAACACAGTGGTTTGTGCCTCCAACTTCGGGTTGAGAATTGTAATGCCTGTTAACAACAAATAAATTGCTTTAGCAATGCTATTGATTCTTAAGTAATCCATACTTCAGGATTTCAAAATGGTTCATAATAATTTCCTCATCTGACACATTATGCAAATCAGGATGGAAATCTTTCGTGCTGGCCAGTTTTAAAACACCAGTCGTTTGGGTCCAAAGGATATGAGCCAACTGAGATGCAGATATGTCATTTCTCAGAACACCATTGTCAATGCCATTCTGCAGTATTTCTACAAATAAGGCCATCGGATCTTCTTCCGTCTGAAAAAGTCTTTTATGCTGTTCTGTGATATAATGCATGTCAAAATCAGCCTCAAAATGCACCATAGTCCGAAAATAGTCAGGATATTCATTTGCAAATCTCACAAAGGCTTTCCCTATCTCAAAAATATTATCCATTACTTTTTTATCAGGAGAGATAACCTTTTCGAACATATGCCACAATATCTGATGAGCCCTGATACCAATGGCAAAGTATAATTCCTCTTTGCTCTTAAAATAGAGGTATAGTGTGCCTTTGCTCAACTCAGCCTTGTTCGCGATATCATCCATCGTGGCCTGTTCAAGCCCCTTTTTAAAAAACACCCTTTCAGCAGCGTCAAGGATATCATTCCTTCTTTGCTCTTTTTCCCTTTCTTTTCTTTCTGTTATACCCATAACTATTTAATGACTATTGGTCATATATGATACAAATATATATTTATTTAATTAATGTTCAATTAAATTTATAGAATATTTATATTACAATATTTGGAATACAATTGCTAAAAGCCACCTAAAAGGCAAATAATTGGTCACCGCAAGTATGCAAAGTCTTAATAATAAATTATGGCACAAATCTTTAAATTTCGCTTCCTTTGCGCCTTCTTTGAGCACTTTGCGGTTAATCTATTACCAGTGTTGTAAAAATAACATGCGACCCTTAACAGGGTCGTTTCTGATCCGGATCAATGTTTATCTATAAACATACAAACCCTCCGGGTTTGAATATGCCTGACAATAACATCCTTGGCAAGAATATACCGTTTAAATCTATCCCAACAA
>JAFGTR010000057.1 GCA_016934055.1 Bacteroidales bacterium
AAGGCAGGTTGGCAGATTAACGGCTTTGCTGTGAACCGTCGATTGTCACAGTGGACTCACAGCCATAAAAATAAACACTTGAACAACGAAAAACCCTGATCCTTTAATCAGGAACAGGGTTTTTGTCTATTGAGAATCTCCTTTCTTTTTATCTGGTAAAGAGAAGTTCCCGGTATTTGGGAAGAGTCCAGAATTCGTCGTCTACAATGAGTTCGAGCTTATCGACATGATACCGGATATCTTCAAGGAAACAAAATACTTTGGTTGAGTATTCCAATGCTTTTTCTCTTTCGTCTGTAATTTTATTCACCACTTTCCGGGTTTCAACCATTTCATTGACCTTGCTTTTTATGTAACCGGTGTGTTCGGAAATTTCACGGATAAGTTCTATACGGCCTCCGGCAAGCTCTTTGAACTCCTTATCGGAGAATATTTCTTTCATGCCTGTAACATTCCTGATCAGCTCGGTTTGATATCGTAATGCTGTAGGCACAACATGATTCATCACCAGGTCGCCCAGCACACGTGCTTCAATCTGTATTTTTTTTGTGTAGGTATCCCAGCGGACATGAGTACGGGCATCATTTTCGCGCTCAGTCATAACATCAAGACCTGCAAAAAGTTTTTTTGCTGAATCAGTCAGGTAGAAATCATAAGCCTTAACTGTATTGGGTTCATTCTTCAGACCGCGTTTTAACGCTTCCTCCTTCCATTCATCGCTGTAATTATTGCCTTCAAAGCGAATATCCTTTGACTCAATACTGTATTTTCTGATCACCTGGAAAATGGCTTCATCCTTTTTAACGCCTTTATTGATAAGTTTATCAACATCCTTTTTAAACTCAATAAGTTGTTCGGCAACTGCTGCATTCAATGCAATCATGGCAATTGCAGGATTCGCTGATGAACCTACAGCCCTGAATTCAAATTTGTTGCCGGTAAAAGCAAAAGGTGAGGTCCGGTTACGATCTGTATTATCAAGCAGTATTTGCGGAACCTTAATGACGTTAAGTTTCAATTCTGTTTTTTCGTCAGGTGACATTTTTTTACTGCCCACTTTCTTTTCCAACTGTTCAAGCATCCTGGTCAATTGTGCCCCGATGAACACTGAAATAATGGCAGGAGGTGCTTCATTGGCTCCCAAACGGTGAGTGTTGCCCACGGAGGCCACACTGGCCCGCAGAAGGTCAGCATGATTATGAACCGCTTTAATGGTGTTAACAAGAAAGGTAAGGAATTGCAGGTTTGATTTCGGATTTTTCCCCGGCGATAACAGGTTAACGCCTGTGTTGGTGGCCAGTGACCAGTTGCAGTGCTTACCCGATCCGTTAACATGATTGAATGGCTTCTCATGATGCAATACAGCAAACCTATGATGTCTGGCTATCCTTTTCATCAGGTCCATCAGTAAAACGTTATGGTCAACAGCGAGGTTGCATTCTTCATAAATGGGGGCACATTCGAACTGGTTTGGAGCGACTTCGTTATGCCTTGTTTTTATGGGAATGCCAAGCTTGTAAGCTTCAATTTCCAACTCGTTGATGAAATCATCAACCCTCTCAGGGATAGAATTGAAATAATGATCCTCAAGCTGCTGATCTTTAGAAGAAGCGTGTCCCATCAGGGTTCTGCCTGTCAGAACGAGGTCAGGGCGGGCGTTATAAAGGGCTTCATCAACCAGAAAGTATTCCTGTTCCCAGCCCAGTGTGGCAATAACCTTTGAAACATCCTTGTCAAAATACTGACAAACATCAACGGCTGCCTTGTCAACAGCATGAAGTGCCTTAAGAAGCGGCGTTTTATTGTCAAGGGCTTCACCGGTATAAGATACGAATATGGTTGGAATACTTAATGTATTCTCCATGATAAACGCCGGCGATGAAGGATCCCATGCCGTATAACCTCTTGCTTCAAAAGTGTTCCTTATACCGCCGCTGGGGAAACTCGAGGCATCAGGTTCCTGTTGTACAAGCATTTTTCCCGAAAAGCTTTCAATAATATCACCATTTGTGTCAAAATCAATAAAGGCATCGTGCTTTTCTGCCGTACCTTCGGTGAGCGGCTGAAACCAATGTGCATAGCGCAGAGCGCTATTTTCAACAGCCCATGTTTTCATGCCTGAAGCCACCTGGTCTGCGATCTTACGGTCAATACGGGTGCCTTTTTCGATAGCTTCCATCACATGGGCAAAAGCCTCGGCTGACAAATATTTTTGCATCTTTTTTCTGTCAAACACATTTATTCCGAAATAATCGGAGATAAGAGACGACGGGGCTTTATATTTCACAGGAACCCTGTTCAGGGATTCTTCCAGCGCTTTGAAACGAATTATTGCCATAGGATTATTCTTTAATAATTATTAATATGAATGCAAATATATATAATAAATTAATACACCCCCTAAATAATTATAAAAAAATAAAAAAAATAACAAAATAATTATATATACATTATTTTTTAGGGGGTATAAATTAAAATTAATAAAAAATAAATACACATCGATAATCTTCATGAAAATGTAATTTGTGAATACTGAAATAATTAGTAACTTTCTCCCTGGATAGCCAATTCTGTTTACAATTTAGATTGAAAGTCATGCAGTTAAAGCCACTGAATTTTTACATCTCAAAAGATTTCAACCATTCTTATAACATTTCACGGAAGAAATTCATTTATATCGCTGATAATAAATATGTAGTTAAGCTCGCTGAAAGCATGAAAGAAATTGATGCGGTATTGAAATTGCGTTTCGATGTTTTCAATCTTGAATTAAATGAAGGACTTGATTCCTCTTATTTTACGCTGCGTGACGAAGATGATTTCGACAGGCAATGCAGTCATTTACTGGTGATTGATAAGAGAACAAATAATGTTATTGGCACTTACAGGCTGCAGACATATGAACAGGCCAAAAAAGGTATCGGTTTTTACTCTGCCAATGAATTCAGATTGCATATGCTGGGAAGAAAGGTCCTCAGAAAGTCAGTTGAACTGGGAAGAGCATGCATTGCCAGAGACTACAGGAACAGCAAGGTTTTATTCCTTCTCTGGAAAGGTATCGCACAATACATTGGTTTGCACCAGAAACGATATCTTTTTGGTTGTTGTTCTATTACCAGCCAGGACCCGGCAGAAGGGAAAAAAACCATGGATTATATTGAACATATTGGTTACAGGCATAAAAAACACCATGCTGAACCTGTTGAAAAGTGCCGTTGTTACGATCAGGACTGGCAGCCTGATATTTATGAAGATGCCGTATTGACTCCATTGATGGATATGTATTTGCGTTATGGCTGTAAAATATGTGGTCCGCCTGCCATTGACAGGGATTTTAAAACCATTGACTTTCTGGTTTTGCTGGACACACACGAGCTGAAACCTGAAACAGTGAGATTGTTCTTCTGAGGGTTAAGCAATTGATCCATAAGAAAACGGGGGCCCTTTTCTGCCCCCCTAACCCATTGGAAACCTAAAACTAAACCTATGAAAATTTTACTTTCTTTGAGATTAACATATACCTTGTTATTTATATGACATTTCTCATGAAAGTTTTACTTAGTACCTGTGCAATTTTAATGGCCTCAAAAATGTATTTTTTAGATTGACAGCCCGAAATTTATTTGACGACTATTCCATTTTTTATAATAACCGCTCATTGAAATCAGCTGACCGGTTTTTCATGCCTGACCTTTTTAGAGGATACTTTAGGCACCATAACCTTTAATGCACCGGGTTGAATCTGTATATTTATCTTTCCTTTAACAACAAGCGGTTCACCATCATAATGTATGCATTGTTTCTTTTTCTTTCCCCGGAGGGTGACTTTTTTGCCCCGGATAACTTCAAGATACGGGCTTCTGTCAATTTTCTTTCCAACGAGTTTTAAACCGATATCCAAAGCCTTTGCTTTAGGGAAAGGTTTTACTATGCATATATCCAGCAGACCATCATCAATTCTGGCACCGGGTGCAATATATACATTGTTGCCGTATTGACCCGCATTCGCTATAGTGATGAGAAAGGCTTTAATTTTATGTTTTTGTCCATCAACAGAAACACGGTATTTTTTTGGACGGTATTGGATGAACTGCCGGAAAACTGACCTGACATAACCATGAATTCCTCTTTTTTTGTTTCGGGCAAACTCATAGCCTACGCGGGCATCGAAACCAATGCCACATGTACAAAAAAAATACCGGTCATTCAGCTTTCCAACATCAACAGTATGAACAGAATGCTGTCGTATGAGCTGAATCGCGCGCCCGGTAATACGCGGTATTTTTAAGTCATTGGAAAGCCCGTTGCCTGAACCGGCTGGTACGATGCCGAGTGTTGTGTTGGTGTTGACAAGTGCTGTAGCAACCTCGTTCACAGTACCGTCACCACCAACGGCAATGCAATACTGACTTCCCTTGCGCACAAAACGGCGTGCTATTTTGTAGGCATGTCCCTGCTTCCTGGTATATTTTATTATAGCTTCCACAGGACTGAAGTTCTCGGAAATGACTTTTTCTATGCGGCTTTTTTTCTTACCACCGGCAATAGGGTTGATGATAAATACATACCGGGGAGGATTTTCTTTCTCCAAATCTGATGTTGTATCGCGGATTACCTTTTTAGTCATAAAAAAAGCCGGTTTCTCAGCAATAAATTTGTTTCCTTCGTAAATTTAAGGATGATTTTACGAAAGATAATAATAACTGCTAAATTTGTCCGTTTACTGATTACTAATTTATGATGCAGTTCAACACACAAAAAGGTATATCCTGTTGTGATCAGCTATGCAGGATGTTAATGCAAATGGCCACCCTGTTGCTGTTTATATCGGCTTTTACCAATGTTATTGCACAGCCTGGAGGAAAAGCATTTCAGTTTCTCGATGTTGCCAATGCAGCCCGTGTTGCAGCTATAGGAGGGAAAGCTCCGGCCATTTATGACGACGACCTTAATATGCCGTTTCATAATCCGGCCCTGTTGAATGACCAGATGCATAACCATGTGGTGCTTAATTATGTTGATTATTTTGCCGGCATCAACTATGGATATGCTTCTTATGCACGTCATTATAAAGGTATTGGCAATTTCGCAGCCGGTATGCATTATCTGAATTACGGCAAATTCCAGGGCGCCGATGAAACCGGAGCATTAACAGGTACCTTCAGGGCTGCGGATTATGCTTTAAACATAATATATTCCAGAAAACTTGACAGCCTTTTCTCGTTTGGTATAAACCTGAAGCCTGTTTATTCAAACCTTGAAACATATAATTCTTTTGCATTGGCTGTGGATGCAGGTATTGTATATCATAATCCCGGCTGGATGTTTACGACTGCCCTGGTGTTAAGAAACGCAGGCATTCAGTTATCAAGATATTATCCAAACGGAGAAAGAGAATCCCTCCCTTTTGATATTCAGCTGGGCATTTCTCAAGGTTTAAAACATGCCCCATTACGATTTTATGTGATAGCTGACCACCTCGAAAAATGGGATCTGACCTATCAGACAGAAGAAGAACTTAAAGATGCCGTGAATGAGCTTACCGGTGAAACATCAGAGAAAAGCGGATTTGATATTTTCGGCGATAAGTTAATGCGACATATTACGCTGGGAACAGAGCTGTTAATCGGAAAAAATATTGTGTGCAGTTTAGGTTATAATTATCGCCGCCGTCATGAAATGAAAGTTGATTCAAAACCGGGGATGGTAGGTTTTTCATGGGGTGTCAGCATTCGTATATTAAAGTTCAGAATCAGCTATGGCCGACCTGTTACTCACCTGGCCGGAGGTTCAAATCATTTTTCACTGAGCATGAACCTTGATGAGTTTTATAAAAAGTTTTGAAATAGGTCGTTAAAGACCTTCCGGGGTAGAAAACCCGGAAGCATCTTATGGGTTTTCCAGCAATCTTTCATAAACTCTTTCCGAAACCTTAAAGGCTGTTCCGTGCCTTATGCCCTGAGGAAAAGAGACCTGATCTGATATATCTTCCCAGTGCTTCATATCTTTTGACCGTATTGCACCGTATTGATGATCTCTGTATTTATCAAAATATACATGCATGTATTCACCAACCTGTAAACATGTGGGACCTTCAGCCCAATAATTGCCTGTTATAGGGACTGACACTTCCACTGGGTATGGACCTTGTGCGTTTGAAGAAGATGTTACCCTCAGGTTTTTTTCGGGAGGATTTGAGTTTTCGTTTTTTACGATCATGTAAAATTTCCTATCTTTTTCTGTTATTGTCGCATCAATAACACTGAAATCGGGATTGAAAAACATGTTAGTTTCGCTGAATTTATTGAAATCACTGGTAGTAACATAATAAATCCTGTGATTCAGCCCTTTCTCACGCTCACTGGTTGCTACCTCACTATGTCTTCCCGGAATGGTGGTAGACCAGAAAATCAGGTATTCCTTATTGTTATTGTCATAAAAAATCTCCGGCGCCCAGCAGTTTCTGGCTTCAGGCTCATGTTCCATTACAGGAATAGCTTTCTGTTGTGACCAGTGCATCAGGTCGGGTGATGAAGCATAACCAATGTGTTTATCCCACCAACCACTGGTCCACACCATATGAAACAATCCGTCGTGACCTTTTATTATGCAGGGATCACGCATAAGTTTATCATTCCCCACAGAAGGGGATAGAAATGACTTACCTTCCTTCAGGGCAGTCCATGCCAGTCCGTCTGTACTGTATGCCAGGTGTAATCCGTCTTCTCCGTTGCCTGTGAAATAAGAGAAGAGATAGATATCCTGTGGCCTGAGACAGGCGGAAAGAAGCAGAATTGCTGAGATCAGAAGTATTGTTAATCTGCTCATTATGGTGGTTGTTTTATTGTTATGGTGGTAGTCTGTTTTTAGTTGTCGGTTGTCTGTTGTCTGTTAACTGTTGCTTTTTTGTAATTGTTGTAATTGTTATGGTTGTAAT
Organism: Bacteroidales bacterium; assembly: GCA_016934055.1. Lineage (GTDB taxonomy): Bacteria > Bacteroidota > Bacteroidia > Bacteroidales > UBA10428 > UBA5072. The sequence goes on from JAFGTR010000057.1 coordinate 6,938, forward strand.
TGTTATGGTTGTTGTAGTTGTCTGATGGCAGGTCTTGCAGTCCTTTAGTCTTCTGGTCTTTGTTCTTTGATCTTTTGTCTTATTCCTCCCATCCCGGCAAAGAAACCGTTGCCTGATAGTTTGAGCAGTTATACAAAGAATTCCGCTCCGGCCGGTACAAATTGCCCGGCAGGGGATTATCATCCTGGGTATATACCCAAATCTCATGCGGATTCCACACAACAATCTCATCACGGCAGTCACCGGTGATATCAAGAACGGCATAACACATATCCGGGTGACCATCATCCGGAAACAGAAGTGCTTTACGACCCCATCCATCGTAGGCGCCACCTTCATCTACATTGGGATTGAGAACAAAGAACTCTTCTGACCTGCCTGTCCAGTTAAGCGGCAGGCACATGCTGCCATATTGATTTGGCTCAAAATCAAAATACACATTACCGTCTGCATCGAACATATGAATGATACCCTGATTGGCCCAGAAATTAACCGATACTGTCTCAAGTCCCGGCAGATCATCCCTGAAATTGGCAACAGCCGGATTTTGCACATGTCCGATATAATGATGCCTGAGAATATGGCCTTCCATATCGGCAAACAGCATTCCCTCATCGCTGGCAGCACACATCAACCTGAATTCCTGATCATCCCTGAATTTAACCAGGGCTACCCCGTCGGCATGATCGCCCAGAATACTGTCAAGTGACCATATTATACTGCCGTCATGATCAAAAAGCGTATAACCCATCATCAATTCATCCCGGCCGTCATTATCAATATCAAATGCATACGGATAGTGTCCTGTCCGGCATGTACCGTTCCACATAACCTTCAGTTTGCTGTCCAGGGCCCACAGGTGTGTATAACGATCTTTCAGTATAATATCACTGTCGAATCCGTTACCGTTCAGATCGCAGAAATAGATGCAATCTCCCAGGATGCGGTCCGATGCATTTGGTTTTTCCGATGGCAAAGGCGGAGTAGGCGTTGTATATTTAGTTTTTCCCGAGGCACCTTCAGCTATGATGATTTCCCTGTTCATACAGTAAACCACTTCATTTCTGCCGTCCCTGTCTATGTCATGGATCTGGAAGGCCACATCGTTGGTAAGATGGTCCTTCCAGAGATCAGGCTGCCCTATTTGCCAGAGTGTTTTACCATCGAAAGTCATGGCGGTCAGACAGCTTAATTCACTGTTCCGGTCTTTGGGGCCATGATGAACCACTTGTCCGATTAGCACATCCATGATCCCGTCGTTGTTCAGATCTCCAAAGCGTAAGTTACGGCCAACGCCAAAACCTTCAGTATCAATTTTCTTCCATACGACTGGTTTCGGATTAGATGCCTGCAATTCTTTTTCATTCTTTTCTTCGGCAGCGATTGTAACATCAAGTTGCTGTTTTTCTCTCCTGCCGGTTGTGATTTTTACAGGTCCGAAAGATGCCGGACCGTCGGCCAGAAAGCCTGTTTTACCTTTATCATATGTGGTATCGATTACTTCAAATACAGGCCCGTCTTCAATAGCAGTCCTGATTTTACTGCCATTTAGCATAACAGAGATTTGCAGTTTTTGCCCTGGATGGCAGGTAAATTTTTTAGCTGCCAGCATTTTTTCAAAAGGTGTGCGGAAACCAATGCCATGTTTCACCATCAGCAATATGGCTGAATCATTCCTGATACCGAAAAAATAGTAGCAACGATCATTGCGGTAACGAAATACCAGACCACATTGAGAGCCTGCAGAATCAGGCACGAAAGATGTATGTACAATATAGTCTTTCCAGTGCCTGTTCCCGGCAATGACCATGGGGTGCCAGTGTTTATCTTTGTTAATAGCCTTCTGTAACAAAACACGCTGATTGTCAACTTCATGCACATACCACGATTCCGGAAGGTTATACCTGAAAGTTGATACAGCCCAGTTTCCTTTAGGGGCAGCTTCAGGCAGGTAATGGTATTCAGTATGGGCACCTGTGCCGCTTCCCAGTGGCCCACGATGTAATCCGGAATAGTCATCGTACAACAGAATTTCTTTTCTAATACTATTGCAGGAAAAGAAAAACAAGATAATAATCAGAAAAGAAATGAGTCTGTACATTCCTGAACAACAAACTTATAATGATTACATATATCATCATAAAATGTCCCCTATCCTCAGGAGAGAGAGCAGGAGGAGAGGCTTTTCATCAAATCCTGATCTTCTTCAACTCCTCCTTCATTCTGTTGAGGTCTGTAATCCAGGCTTCAATATCATTCTCGTGTTCCAACTCGTCATTCATGATAGAGATGGCCATCTGATGGGTAGAATGATCTTTTCCGCTGGTGAAGTCGGCTATTTCATTGTAGCGCTGGATAGCACAACGTTCGCCCTGCAGATTCTGTTCAAGGATCTTTTCTACATAGGGATCTTCGGGAGACTCATATTCGCAGCGGCTTTGATTAAACCATTCCTTCGGATGAATAATCGGAGTGCCTCCCAACTGAATTATACGGTCAGCCACCTGCTCGGCATGATTTAACTCTTCTGTGGCATGCAGGAGTAACTCAGGTTCAATTTCACTGCGCATCGGGCCCTCCATAAGGCGGGCGCCAATCCAGTACTGATAGTAGGCCAGCCATTCTTCAGCCAATGCTGCATTAAGCATGTGGATCAATTTGTCCACATCAACAGATACAATTTCAACAGCTTTTTTTCCCATAGTTATTTTATTTGTTGATTTATTGATTTATTGATTTGTTGATTTGTTGATTTGTTGATTTGGTGATTTGTTGATTTGGTGAAGTATTGGTTCATCATTATGAATCAGTATTTGGGATGATTTTAATTGTTTTATTGGCCATCATCTCGTTCAATTCTTTTAATAAAACTTTTTCCTGAGGATCAATATGCCCGTCATCGATGGCCTGGTGAATAATTATTTCATATTCTTCCTGGGTCAGCTTGTGGTCCTCAATAGCTTTCTCAATGATTTGCCTTAACCTTTTTGCATCATCACTAACTTTCATAAGACAGGTTTTTTGCTAAAATAAAATATTTTGGTCAAGGTTTCAACTAATTTGTTTAAAACATTATATTGTCAATAAGAAAATTACAGTTATAATCCTGTCATTTATATTTTATTCATTATAAAGGAGTTCAAAAATGATTTTTCTTCTCATGATCTTGTATTAGCTTTAGTGTCATAATTTGTACATATATGAGATCAGTTCTGACATTCATTTTATTGCTATCCTTATCTGTAAATAATGCAGGCGCACAGATCCCGCCTATAATGCAGAACAAACTGAGGGATCGGGTGCAAAAGGATGAAATCTCAAGATATTATATTTCTGCACAGCGAGTGGTCTGGATATCGGATACCTCTGGTAACCGGGTGAAAAACCCTGAGGTTTTACTTCACCGGGGTGACGGACAGACTCATTTTGGTATAAGCCCTGAAGGTGCTTGCCAGCTTAGAAATGGCTCAGATGATACCTCTGGGTTCATTCTCGATTTTGGTATTGAACTGCATGGCGGCATTCAGATCACAACTGCCACCAGCAACCGAATTACCCCAAAGGTTCGCATTCGTTTTGGCGAATCGGTGAGTGAAACTATGAGTACCGTAATTGGCGATGGCACCACAGGTCTGGCCGGTGGCGCCACCAACCATCATGCCATGCGCGACTTTGAAATAAGACTTCCGGGTTACGGAACCCTTGAAGTGGGCAACTCCGGATTTCGCTTTGTACGCATCGACCTGGTGGATACTAATGCACGGGTTGCTTTTGAGGAGATTCGTGCTGTTGCTGTAATACGTGATATACCATACCTTGGCTCATTCCGGTGCAGCGATACATTGCTTAACCAGATATGGCTTACCGGCGCTTACACTGTGCATCTGAATATGCAGGATTACCTGTGGGATGGTATCAAGCGTGACCGCATGGTGTGGATGGGCGATATGCACCCCGGGGTGATGACCATCAATACTGTTTTCGGTTACCATAACATCGTGCCTAAAAGTCTTGATTATGGCCGTGACAATACCCCCCTGTCCAAGTGGATGAATGGCATAAGCGCATACTCCATGTGGTGGATCATTATGCAGCATGACTGGTATCTTTACCAGGGCAGACTTGATTATCTGAAGGAACAACAGATTTACCTGACCGGATTGCTGAAACGGCTTACGACCATGGTGGATGAAAAAGGCAGGGAAAACCTGGAGGGTGGGATGCGATTTCTCGACTGGCCTTCAAGCGATAATCAAAAAGGTGTTCATGCCGGATTGCAGGCGCTTATGGTGCTGGCCTTCCAGCGTGGGTTAGTCCTTTGTCAGATATTAGGCGAAATGGAAACGGCCAGGCAATGTGAGGTAATGATAAACAAAATGAAACGTTACGTGCCCGATCCCAACGGATGTAAACAGGCTGCCGCTCTGATGGCTATGGCCGGACTATTGCCTGCACAGGAGGCTAACAAGGAAGTTATTGCAGTCGGCGGAGCCAATGACTTTTCCACCTTCTATGGGTATTATATGTTACAGGCTATGGCATTGGCAGGCGATTACCAGGGCTCTATTGACATAATAAGACAATACTGGGGTGGCATGTTAAAGCTGGGCGCTACAACCTTCTGGGAAGATTTCAATCTGGAATGGACAGAGAATGCTGCTGGTATTGAAGACATGGTCCCGGAAGGCAAAAAGGATATTCACCGCGACTTTGGGAATTATTGCTACCTGGGTTTGCGGCACAGCCTTTGCCATGGCTGGTC
>JAFGTR010000058.1 GCA_016934055.1 Bacteroidales bacterium
AGACCAGAAGACCAGGAGACCAGAAGACCAGAAGACCAGAAGACCAGAAGACTTCAAGACCTCATCCCCCAACTCAAAACCCGCACTACTCGTCCTTCGTTCCTTGTCCCTCGTCCCTTATCAATACGCCAGTGCAAACAATACCCTCTCTTGAGATGGTCTGCCGGTATAGATACATTTCCCTTCTTCAGGTTGGTTGTTAAGGGGTATACACCTTACGGTAGCTTTGGTTTCTTCTTTAATCTTTATCTCGGTTTCAGCTGTCCCGTCCCAGTGTGCTGAAACAAATCCGCCTTTGGTTTCGAGTATGTTCTTGAATTCATCCCATGTGTCAGCTTTGAAAGTATTTTTTTTGCGGAAATCCAATGCTTTATTATACATGGTTTGCTGAATATCTTCAAGCAGGTTGCTGATATAGGAGGCCAGTCCGTTTACAGGGATTATCTTCTTCTCAAGTGTATCCCGGCGCGCCACTTCAACAGTGTTGTTCTCAAGGTCACGGGGACCTATGGCCAGCCTTACAGGAATGCCTTTCAGCTCATACTGCGCGAATTTCCAACCCGGTTTCTGCATATCGCTGTCATCGTATTTAACGACAAGTCCCTGACTTTCCAGCTCCTTTTTGATGAGATGTGCTTTTTCACTGATGGCGGAGAGCTGTTCTTCACTTTTGTGAATGGGTATGATGACCACATGTATCGGAGCCAGCCTGGGTGGCAGGATAAGTCCGTTGTCATCGGAATGTGCCATGATCAGGGCCCCGATCAGCCGTGTTGAAACACCCCAGGATGTGGCCCATACATAATCCAGCTTCCCGTCTTTATTCAGAAATTTCACATCAAAAGCTTTAGCAAAGTTTTGTCCCAGGAAATGGGATGTACCCGACTGCAAGGCTTTACCATCCTGCATCAAAGCTTCAATACAGAATGTGTCCAGGGCTCCTGCAAAACGTTCATTTTCACTTTTTTTGCCTTTAATGACCGGGACGGCCATGAAGTCTTCAGCAAACCTGGCATAAACCTCAATCATCCTGTATGTCTCTTCAATAGCCTCTTCACGTGTGGCATGGGCTGTATGGCCTTCCTGCCACAGAAACTCTGCCGTTCTCAGGAAGAGGCGTGTACGCATCTCCCACCGGACGATATTGGCCCACTGGTTAATAAGTATGGGCAGGTCGCGGTATGACTGAATCCAGTTTTTATAGGTATTCCATATTATTGTTTCTGAAGTGGGACGCAGTACAAGTTCTTCTTCCAGTTTTGCATCCGGGTCAATGACAACGCCTTTGCCGTCGGGGGCATTTTTTAACCGGTAGTGGGTGACAACGGCACATTCTTTGGCGAAACCTTCAACATGACTGGCTTCCCTGCTGAAAAATGACTTCGGGATCATCATGGGAAAGTAAGCATTGACATGCCCTGTCTCCTTGAACATCTTATCCAGTGCGTCACGCATCTTTTCCCATATGGCATAACCGTATGGCTTAATTACCATACAACCCCTTACTGATGAGTTCTCTGCAAGGTCAGCTTTTGTGACCAGATCATTGTACCATTGAGAATAATTTTCTTTTCTGCTTGTTAATTCTTTGGCCATTTGACAATTTTGGTATAGTATTTGTTTATATTTCTTTGAATAAACTGATGCAAAATAAAGAAAAATTAATTATAACTTCACACAATTAATCAAGAGGAGGTAAGCCATGAAAACAACATTAAAGATAGTCTTCGTCCTGGCCATTGGGCTGAGCCTCGTATCCTGTTCAAGTAGCCTGAAGACTACAGCTGAATACGACGATGTTTATTATCAGCCCTCCGACTATCAGGAGATGCCATCACCCGCTCCGGTTGTGGCTCAGAAAAGCACAACAGCTGAAGAACCCATGGATGATTATGAAAAATACATAGCATCCCTTGAAAACCAAAATTATAAATCAACTGAGTATTCCGAGGAAATCCCTCAATATACTGATGATACTTTGCAATATGCCGAGGATCCCATGTATATCGATCAGGAATATTATGAGGATGAAGATGGTACCACTTACATCACCAATAATTATTATAATACCGATGATTACTATTATGCCTCACGGATAAGGAGGTTTTATTATCCTTTTTATTCTTACGGCTATTATGATTCCTGGTATTATGATCCCTATTGGTACAGTCCCGGCTGGAGTTTCAGTATTGGCTATGGTTATCCCTACTCATTTTATGGTTATCCATATTATTCATACTGGCACAGGCCTTATTACTGGAGTTATTACGACTGGTATTATCCCTATTATGGAGGTTCATACTGGAATGGTTATTATAACGGGTATTATGATTCATATTATTATGGATATAACAATGGATATTATTCCGATCACAGACCGGTATATTACGGACCGCGCAGAACTATTGAATCCAACAGGATAGCTACAACAACTTCCGGCACACGAAAATCAACTGATGCCTATGGCCGCAGAACGTCAGTGACTTCAACGCAATCGGGGACCTCAGGTTCCCGTGGTTCATCAACTGCAGGACGACGTACCAGCACAACTGTAAATTCACCTGATCGCACAAAAACCACAACAACAAATTCCCAATACAGAAGGTCAACACCTTATTCCAGTTCTCAGTCTTCAGGTGTTAACCGCAGGCCCACCGGCAATACTTCCACTGCAAGACCTTCAAGCGGTAATGTGACTTCAACCCAAAGAGGCCATACAACGACCTTTACGCGCCCGCAAAACACTAGTCAGGCAAGACCCAATACATCAAGGCCGGTCACAACAACAAGCCCGCAAAGCCGGCCGGTATACACACGCCCTACCACCAGCCAAAGTCAGTCACGCCCGTCATATACCAGCCCGTCTAATACACGCAGTACATATACCAGGCCTTCATCAGGTTCTTCATCTGTCAGTCGGCCAAGGAGCAGTTCACCCTCTTACAGCCGGCCCAGTACCAGTTCTCCAAGCAGGTCCGGCAGTTCACCAAGCTACAGCAGGCCCAGCAGCTCACCAAGCTATAGCAGGCCCAGTTCCTCGGGATCCAGCTACTCCAGGTCGAGCAGCAGTTCATCCCATAGCTCGGGAGGCAGCCGGTCAAGTTCATCCTCCAGCGGAGGTTCCCGTTCCAGTTCAGGAGGGAGAAGATAGATGTAAAGTCTAAATGACAGCTATCGAAAAAGGACTGTGATTTAACATATGAGTTTTCAGATTATTACACAATAATTATCCGACATAAAAAACCGGACAGCTAATCGTACATTAAAAATTGAAGCCATGAAAAAAATAGTTGCCACCATAATTGTATCCGCATTCCTCTATCCATTAACAGCTCAATATGTAGGTCAGGCATTGCGGTTTTCTCAGACATTTCCCTCTCAGACTGCACGAAGCCTGAGTATGGGAGGTGCCTTTGTTTCACTCGGAGGAGATTTGTCAGATGCTTATCTCAATCCGGCCGGACTGGGTGTTTATCGAAAGTCGGAACTTACCCTGACCCCAGGTTTCGGATATGTTAAATCTACCGCTGATTACCTGAATGAAAAGGGAGAAGATTACCGTTATCATTTTATTTTTGGTAATGCAGGTTATGTATCAGCTTATAATTCGAAAAAGGATAACGGGTTAGTGGGCGTTGCTTTCAGTCTTGCCTATAACAGACTGAATGATTTTAATAACAATATATTTATCGAAGGTCATAATATGAATAACTCGCTGGCAGATTTCTTCATGGATAATGCCGAGGGTAATCATCCGGATAATCTTAACGCTTTCCGTGAGAGACTGGCCTTCGACACATATGTGATTGATACAACTCCAGGGTTAAGCTATTATGGTTATGAGACGCCGGTATTTCTTCCTGTTGATCAGCGTAAGACAATCGAAACTTCAGGCGGATCTGGCGAATGGTCTATTGGTTTTGGCATGAATTTCAGCCATGTTTTCTATTTTGGTATGGGATTGGGTATCAATCAGTTGCGATATAAAGAGAGCCTTGTTCATAGCGAATATGACTACCAGAGCCTTAATGATTTCAATAATTTCAGGTTCACTGAAACACTTGATCTCAGGGGAGTGGGATATACCTTAAAACTGGGATTCATTGCCCGGCCGGTTTCTTTCCTCCGTGTGGGCGGAGCCTTGCACATTCCTACTTATTATAACATTGAGGAGGAGTATTATGCCAATATGACTTCACTGTTTGATAACGGTGACAGCTATTCAGCCAGTCCGACATACACCGATGGCAGCCTTATTGAAATCGGGGCTTTTGAATATAAACTTGTAACACCGTTGAAGGCTATGGGTGGTGTATCATTTCAGATCGGAAAAACAGGCCTTGTCGCTGCCGATATTGAATATGTTGATTATTCAAATATCCGTTATCGTAATAAAGACAGTTATGATGATATGAGTGACTTTAACCGTGATATCCAGGAAGCGTATAAGGCCGTTCTGAATATTAAGGCCGGTGGTGAAATGCGGTTTGGTCCGTTGTCTGTAAGGGCCGGAGGTGGTTATTATCCAAGTCCTTATGCCACGGGGGAATTGAATGAAAATGCTGATTACATAGAAATATCAGGAGGTGTAGGCTACCGTGACAGGAATTTCTTTATCGATATGGGACTGTCAACCATACTGCATGATGAGAAATACAGCCTGTACTATAATAATATTACTGACCTGCAGCTTAACCGTTACAGGTTTCTTACCACTTTCGGTTTCAGGTTCTGACATTCAAACATAACGGGCTCTGTCATTGAAAGAATTGAATAACAAACAGGGAACATCGAACGCTGAATACCGAAGGGAGAAAAACCATGCTTTATCTTCGATATTCTTAAATTCGGTGTTCTTTGTTCGGTGTTTTAAGGATCATTGAATAAAGAACAAAGAGCCAGGAACCAAGACAAAAGAACAAAGATAACTGACAACTGACAACAGTTAACCGATTACCGATTACCGATTACCCTTTACCATCCCCATTAACACATCCCGTGCATGTCTTCCTTCATTAAACAACAGGTCAATAATGCTCAGATTGGGAATAAAACCGTGTTTGCTTTCAAAAACCTGTGGATAGGCAATGTTGATGAAGTGCTGATCGGGTTTTGACATTCTTCTTTTCGGATGGATCGATTCACGGAAGTCAGCCGATGTGTTTACACTTTTCTCATAATAAGCAGTATATTTCAGCTTTACTGTTATGTTCAAGGCATTAATAATCATTTCAGTCAATTCAGTATTCAGATCAAACAGAAATTTTGACTGATAGTACCGGTCATAAAAGCGTATGATTTTATCCTCAAAGAATTCAAACCAGGGAGACAGCCTGTAGGCTGATTCAATGGATTTCCAGTGAGTCTTTTGCCATGATTTTGAATAATCAATGGTAATATCCCGAATGGGTATTTTTGTCCCGGATCCTTTACACACGGGTACCACAAGGCATTGCATGCCGTTAGCGCCGTATATATAACAACGGTTTCGGTATGACTGTTTCTGGTAATTATCCCATTGCTCAATCTCAATTTCATGATGAAGAAGAAACTTGGAAAAATATTGCAGCGGTCCCAAATATGCTGTTGTAAGCAAGGCTTTACCAGGATTAATCATTGATGTTCTTTTTACAATGTTATCAATTTCCTGAGAGAAAAGGAAGGCTGAAATGTGGAATAGTGAATCAATGTCGTTTAGTTAAGGATTTTTTTTGTCCTCTCCCTGCACCCTCTCCGGGAGAGGGACATAATTCGGGCTTAACTAAACGACA
>JAFGTR010000059.1 GCA_016934055.1 Bacteroidales bacterium
ATCCTGCTCTGGAACTGTGTTAGAATCAACAGATTATTTTTACCAATTTCATGCAATTGAACAATTTGCTGCATTTCATCAGGGCCCGTGCTACTGGGATGGTAGGTTGCCAGAAGCCTGTAATCTGAGGAGTATTTCCCCAGGAGTCCGTCGTAGGTGCCTATCCAAACATGATGATTATGGTCTGTGCTTATTGCGGTAACTTTGGTCCCCTTTAAATCTTTCCATAATCTGTCGCTGGAAAGATTTGTGAACCGTTGTGTTTTTTCATTCCACTCCGAAAATCCGTAATTTGTACCAAAATATACGACAGCTTCTTTTACAAATACAGAAACTCCTTCATTGGCAACCAATGAATTTTCATTCCCTTTTTCGGGAAGTATATTTTGAAATAATAAATTGTCAGGCAAAATACAGGTTATCCCGCCACCGTAAGAAGCAAGCCAGATTTCATTGTTTTTCGTGTACAACATATCATAAATGCTGTTGCTATGGATGGAAACTTCAGACTTCAAACTTCTGTTTAATATCCTTGAAAAATTCAGGTTATGATCAAGGATAATAATACCATGACCATCTGTTGCAAGCCAGAATTCTTGTCCTACCTTTATGAACTTCTTAAAATAATAATGATTATTAATATCGATTTGCCTTGCTTCACCATTGCCCTGAATTGAATACAATTGACCATTGAAACAGCCAAAAAACATTTTATCGTCAATTTTATCAATAATGGAAACATACTTACCCTTAAGGTAAGAAGCGGTAATTTTTTTAAATCCGCTTTTCCGTCCCAGAAGTTTGACTCCGTCATCAGTTTTCCCAAGCCAGATACCATCTATAGCAATACAAAAATCTGAAAGATTTGATCCTTTGTAAACATTAACGATTTTATTTCCGGCTATCTTATTTATGTTTTCACCCAGTAAAAAATAAATTTCATTATGATCTTCCTGGACTTTTACAATAAAACCATCCACTATCCGTTCGAAAAAATTGGTTAGTCTGTTATATTTATAAAGTCCTTTATTGGTACAGGCCCACAGGGTATTCCGGGAGTCATAAAGAAGATAAATGATACTAACGCCTGACAATTCGCCATAGCCGGAAAAATTCTTACCATCAAAGCGTGCAATTCCGTTTGCCGTACCTATCCACAAATACCCATACTCATCTTGTTCAAGGCATGTGGTAATGTTTTGAGGTAATCCATCGATTTCTGTAAAATGCAAATATCTTTCCTGCCCGGCTGAAATACTGTGTAAAGCAACCAGGAACACCACGAAATAAGAAACCAGTCTTCTGTTCAACACAAACAGCTGCATTTTTAGTTATATTAAGCCATTAATCCATATTTTGAAGTCAGGTATCCGGTAAACAGCTTATAATAAAAAAAGCAATAATGGTAAATATTACCTACAAAATTCATTAAATTTTGATGGATTTTGATAGAATCCAAAAGAATTTTGAGACTATTTTCAAGACACTTACAGCCCGGTCAATTTAGCTTTGATACAGGTTCTTTTCAAATAGAATAGGGGAAATAACTAATACCAAGAATAATGAAGTCTATTTTTTTAATCATGTTTACCTTCTCAATTATGTCTCTGGCATATGCTCAAAGTAAAACAAAGCAAAAAGCAGAGATGTCCGAACGGCTGATTAATATCGATTTCAGCCGCGAAAAAGGCCCTTTGAATACCATGTTTAACGAATGTATTGGTGCAGGCAGGGCCAATGAGGGACTCCGGGCTGACTGGCAGCAACAGCTTACCTATGTGAAAAAAGAATGCGGATTCAGATACATCCGCATGCATGGTCTGTTAACAGACGATATGGGAGTTTATAAAGAAGACCGCAATGGAAATCCTCAATACAACTACATGTATGTGGACGTGCTTTTTGATTTTTTACAGAGTATTGGTTTAAAGCCCTTTGTTGAACTAGGTTTTATGCCCCCGGCGCTGGCCAGTGGAAACACCACCATCTTTTGGTGGCGGGGCAATGTTACCCCACCGAAAGATTACGAAAAGTGGGAAGCACTGATTCGCAATCTTACGCAGCATTTTACTGAACGATATGGGGTAGATGAAGTTAAGACCTGGTATTTTGAGGTCTGGAATGAACCAAACCTGTCGCCTGGTTTCTGGACAGGCACACAGGAAGAATATTTCAAATTATATGAATACAGTGCAAAGGCTGTAAAAAGCGTCCATCCGGAATATCGCATCGGGGGTCCGGCAACAGCGGGTGCTGCCTGGGAACCCGAATTGATTGATTTTTGTGTTAAAAATGATGTTCCGATCGACTTTATAAGCACCCATGCTTACGGCGTAGACCAGGGATACCTGGATGAGTACGGGAATTCAGGTACCGTGCTGGCTCCGCAGGAATTTGCCGTCAGCGGCGATGTATTGCGTTCCAGGGATGAAATATCCGGTTCACCGATGCCCGGACTGGAGCTGCATTATACAGAATGGAGTTCTTCCTATACTCCTTCAGATCCCATCCATGACAGCTACCATGGAACTGCCTATATCCTGCAAAAGATCAAACAGGTCGGAGCAGCAGCTAATTCGATGTCTTATTGGGTATTTACGGATATCTTTGAAGAATCATCTCCCCGTTTTGAACCTTTCCATGGTGGATTTGGACTGCTGACCATCCAGGGGATCAATAAACCTGCCTTTTATGCCTACCAGTTTCTGAACCGGCTTGGGAAAATTGAATTGTCTAATGATGATCCGACTTCCCTGGTCTGTAAAGATTCCAAGGGGAATCTTCAGGTGTTGGCCTGGGATTATTCTTACACTCACCCCGGAGATTCGGTTAATAACCAGCAGTATTATAACCAGGATCTGCCTTCGAAGCCGAAAGGAAAGCTGAAGGTCAATATTTCAAATATACCGGAAGGAACCTATTCGCTGGAAGTAACCAAAGTCGGGTATCGATGTAACGACGCTTATTCTTCCTATCTCTCAATAGGCAAGCCTGCCCAACTCAGTAAAGTGCAGATAGAACAAATCAGGAAACAGAACGACGGATCCCCCCTGATAAAAGAGATCATCAGGGTCAAAGCCGGAAATCCGTTTTTTAAAGAGCTGAATCTAAGGGAGAATGATGTTTTTTTTCTCAACCTGATTAAGCTTTAGAAGAACTGAACTATTCTAAAATTGTTTGAAACACTGATTTTTCATGTACATCCATATTTTTATCCAATGCAAATACAGAAACCATTGAACAGCATAAAACAATCTTTCAAAAAGCATTTTTGGGTGCTTGTCATGACTGGTTGCCTTGCAACATCCGGTGCATATTCACAGGATGTTATCATTACCGTGAATGCGGCAGACGGCAAACGGGCCATATCACCCAATATCTATGGGCGCAATAATACCTTTGATCAGCCGGTATCATTTTACAAGGACGCCGGTCTGCGGTTTGTCCGTATGAATAACGGTAACAATGCCACCAAATACAACTGGCGGAAGAAAATCACGAGTCATCCTGACTGGTACAACAACGTATATGGTTCGGATTGGGATGAAACATCGGAATACATAGCCGATAATTTTCCCGGAATGCAGGTGATGTGGGCATTCCAACTGCTGGGAAGAGTGGCCTCGAACACAAGCCATAATTTCAACGACTGGGGATTTAATCAGTCGCAATGGTGGCAGGGCGTTCATCAGAATCTGGCCGGAGGGGGCATGCCCAATACCGTCGATCCCGGTGGAGATGCATTGGTTGAGGGGGATTATTATCTTTATACCGTGGAATGGCCGGCCGATTCTACCGTGGCCATACTGGATCATTGGTTTGGCCCGGATGGTCTGAATCTGGATAAGAATCAATTTCTTTACTGGAACATGGATAATGAACCGGATATCTGGAACGGGACACATGATGATGTCATGGACGAACTGTTGCCTGCATCTGAATTTATGGATCGTTTTATTGAAGTTGCCAAAAAAGCCCGTGCCAAATTCCCCGAAATTAAAATTTGCGGTCCGGTCACCACCAGCGAATGGCAATGGTATAAATGGGGCGATGAGAGCATAAGAATTAATGGAAAGTATTATTGCTGGTTCGAGTATTTCATTAAGCGGTGTGCCGACGAGGAAAAGGCATCGGGCATCAGGGTGCTTGATGTTTTTGACATTCACCATTACCCCTATGCGCCGACTGATAATGATGCCCTCCAAAACCATCGTATTTTTTATGACATGGATTACATTTATCCCGGAGCAAATGGTGTAAAGACCATTTATGGTGGTTGGGACAATTCACTAACCAAAGAATATGTTTTTAAACGAATAGAGGATTGGTTGCATCAGTATTACGGAGAAGATCATGGAATAACACTTGGTATTAGTGAATGGAGCCCCGGCCCGAACGATCCCAACCTTGCCTCGGTGATTTATGCCACCCACCTTGGAACGTTTGCTAACAATGAGGTCGAATACTTTACTCCGTGGAATTGGTTTACAGGGATGTGGGAGTCGTTGCACCTCTTCAGCTGGTATGCAAAAAGTTACAGTGTTGTAAGTACTTCCTCGCTTGAAAATACTGTTTCAGCCTATGCCTCGTTGAATGATGCCGCCGACTCGATGACTGTAATCATTGTGAATCGCGATATGAATTCCGAACGCAATGTAACCGTCAATCTCAATAATTGTGTAATAAACGACGGAAATTACACAACATTGCAGTTGTCTTCCTTACCGTCAACGGAAACCTTCAAATCGCACACCGATAATGCCCTCACTGAAAACACCGTTCAGGTAAATTCAAACGCCTTCACGATAACCGTACCGGCCCTTTCGACCACGGCAGTATTATTCTCATCCATAACAGTGGGAATTGAAGAACACATTAATCTGGCAGATGAAATAAAGCTTTTTCCCAATCCTGTTGCTGAAAACCTCACTGTGGATATGAACCCGGATCATGCAGGAAATTTGGAAATTACTATAATTGATCAGAGCGGACGAAGAATACATTCATCACAAGCATATTATGATGGAAATTCACCCGTTATGATCGATATTTCTACACTTTCTGAGGGATTTTATTTGTTGACTGTAAAAAACAATAAGGTTAAATCAGTTAAAAGCTTTTGCATTATCAGATAAAATTGACTTGTAAGAAGGGAAATGACAGAAAGTGAATAAGATGCGTCTAAGCATTTAGATATCTTAGGTTGGTGCAGCATTGACGCCCGAATCGTTTTTTTTAACAATTTAAAAAATTGCGTAAAAATGAAAACACTATTCAGCAATATTTTAACGACGATAGGAATTCTATTACTCTTAAATCAGCATGTCAATCCACAGGTTCTGTATATAGGAGCTAATTATCACCCGCATGATTCCAACCCGGATCGGTGGAAAAGGGATATTGCTTTAATGAAAGAAGCCGGGTTTAACGTTGTCCGCATGGGTCATCTGGCCTGGGACAGCTACGAGCCGTCTGAAGGGTATTTTAATTTCGGTTGGTTCGATACTGTAATGAATATGATGAGCGAGGCAGATATCAGGGTTATTTTGGATATTGCCATCCGCCCCGCCCCCATCTGGTTACACTTTAAATATCCTTCCATTAACATTACCGATGCAAATGGTAACATACATTATCCCAATCATCGATACATGGAAGATATCGGTGACCCGATGTATCAGCAATATGCATTGCGGTTTGCTGATTCGCTGACAAAACGATACGGAAATCATCCGGCTTTGCTGGGCTTCGGCATCGATAATGAATCGGGTGACGGGCGTATTTCATATTCTGAAAATGCGCGACAACGATACATTGCCTGGCTGAAAAAAAAATATCAAAACCTTGACAGGTTGAATAAAGCATGGGCAACTCAACGATGGTCAAGAAGGATCAATCAATGGGAAGAAATCGGATTCCCGGTATCCACCCATTTTAACGACGTGCCCGAAAGGATGCTCGATTTCAGGCGGTTTGTCTCAGATGAGATCAATCAATTGCTTTTTAGCGTAATTGACAAAGTGAACTCCAATGCACCGAATGCCCTGGTCAATACGAATGCCTGGTATTTCAGCCATTTGAAATATTTCGACTATGCTCCTATTGCCTATTCCGGTAAAATGACACGCGGAGGTGAGGGATTTTATGCAGGCAACGCCTTAATTAACAATGACGGCATCCTGTGGGCATCTTTCGGAATTGTGCGCATTCAATATGAAAGCACAAATCCTTTCTGGTGTAACGAATTTACGACCATGACCGCTGTTCCGGGTGCCTGCAGAAAGCAGGCCTATGCCTCGCTGATGTTTGGCAACCAGATGGTCTGCGGATGGACATGGCAAAGCATGCATAACGGCGAAGAACAGTATCTTCAAGGTTTAATTGACTGGGATGGCATTCCAAACCGAAAGTATGATGAATACAGGAAAATTGCCGCTGAATTCAAAAAGATTGAGCCCTATCTTCCTTATAAACCAAATGCTGAAGTGGGATTAGCCTTTTCGTTCCCGAGCCAGATCGTCAGCTATTCATTTCCCGAACAACACGAAGGCCAGACGGGCACATGCTTTAAACAATTTTTTGACCGGAATATGGATATAACGATGCTGGATATCATCCACAGTGACTTAAATTATAAGTTGTTGATCATACCTGGTGCTACGGTAATGGACCCGATAAGCGCCAAAAAAATCCGTGATTTTGTAAATAACGGCGGAACCGTTGTTATGACAAGCTATTCGGCAGTTGTGGATACAACCAACAAAGTATTTGAAAGCACGCGTCCCGGTATGCTGAATGATGTTTTTGGCATACGTCTGGGCAGTTACGAAGAGACAGAGAACATGAATGAAATTTCTGCCAT
>JAFGTR010000192.1 GCA_016934055.1 Bacteroidales bacterium
ATCTGCCGGATTATCATTGTATCCGTCAAATCTTAACCCTTTAATGGTAATATGAATCGTATCCTCTTTAGGACGGAAACCATTATCCATAAAACGCAGTAACGGTGATAACGGCAGATCAGGATCACCCATTATGGTAACTTCCTGATAAATGTCAACGGTACCGTTGATGATGTATTCGCCCGCATCAGTGAACATTATGGTGTCACCCGGTTGCCATACCGTACCATAATGCAGTTCAAAAAAATGTTCAACTGTATCAGCTGCCGTGTTTGGTATCGGCCAGACGTTTGCTTTGGCTGAATAACCAAACAGCAGAGTCATGAGCGCTATGGCCCATAACTTTGTTTTTCTGATTGGATCGTTTTTTTTCATAATTTACTGGTTATTAATAGTTAATGTATAAGGTAAGAAAATTGTTATTCAACAAATACTTTTTGAGTTGATCCCTCAGGTGTTTTTACGATGTAAATGCCATCGGGTACCTGAACAGACCGGCCCCGGCCTATGAATTGTCCCAGCATATTGTACACCTCAATGGTGTTGTCCTCGTTATAAATCGTATTATTCAGGATTTTAATCTCAGGACAATCTATGGTCACAGGTTGAATTGCACTGGCTTTGTCAGCCACTATTTTAAGATAGTGAATTTTTACTCTTTGAGGGCCCGGCGGTGATTCCTGTGGAGTGGACATTATGCGGATTACAATGGGGCCTTCTGTTGAGGCAGTTTTCATCTCTTCAAATTCGAGATATACTGAGCCGTCATATGTCCTTGAGTCGCCTGCTTTGCTTATGGTCTCATCCTGTATATATGACATTTCCCAGGTTGCTCCGTAGTCTTTCGAATATTCAACCCAGAAGTAGATGTGGCGTGAATCGTTGGAGGAAACATCGGGTGAAGTTTCGAGGTACAGACTTACCAGGTTCTGTAAAGGGGGCGAGATGATGTATCCCAGTTGAGCGCTGTCAGTACCCGGATATTTTGATTTTGTCAGTTCAATGTATCCCTCAGCATGTTCGATCTCAGCCAGATCATGGTCATCAACTGCATCTTTAGGCCAGCATGTCGGCATGATCATACAAAGGTTGTAGGTGAATCCCTGCTGAACGCCACTTTCGTTGTGGCTGGCATCGCCATATTCGTCGACGCATCCGTTGTAAAACTCATCAGTGCCATCCTGGTCTTTATCTTTATATACCCCGCCGATGTAATAGCCTGTGTCAGCAGGTATCAGGGCTGCAGGATCGAGAATAATATCCTCCTGCGCGAAGATCACCAGTCCAATTGCAGCCAGAAAGGCTGTAAAGGTTTGTTTTAAGAATTTTTGTTTTTTCATAATCATTGTTGTTTTATGGTTAGCAATAATTTTTATTGTATTGTATCATTTTTATTTAATACTCTTCATCAGCAAAAAATTCATTCTGCCAGCGGATCAAATGGATTAACCTCAGTCCAGTAAATGGTCTGCTGCATGTTGATGTTTTTTTCCATTTCACTTACAGGGATATAATAGAAATTATACTGTGGCTGTAAGAAGTTTATCTCAACAGGATCCATCTCTACATTATAGGTTGTATTGAAGAATGTGTCATAGTATTCATCCAGATCAACAGTATCCATGATTAAATTCTCAAAGTGAGCAAAAACAGAATCCTTCTTATCCCGCACACCAGGGTCGAGTGAGCAGATATAGGCTGTATCAAGTTCAATGGAAATTCCGTGTCTTTTTGTCCCGTTTATCTTAGGCGTATTGTTAAGGACGTTAACAAACATATTCCTGCGTCGCAGGTCCCAATGTCTCTTATTTTCAAAGGCCAGTTCTATTTTACGTTCAAACATAACCGCTTCAACCATCTCTTCTTTGCCGGAGGCAGTGATACCATATGAGCCATCGCCGGCTTCAATGCCTGCTCTTTCACGAATAAGGATCAGCAAATTTCTGGCTTCGTCGATAAGGTTCAATTCAGCTGCACATTCAGCCAGGTTCAGATACACTTCAGCAAGGCGGATCTCTATCCAGTCAGTAGGTCCGTAAGGTGTTTCCGTAACAGGAATTGATGTGTCGATATTTTTCTTCAGGTAGAATCCCGTTGGTGTTGCGCCCTGTGCCGTGTTTGAAGGTTCAACACTGTTTCCCAGGTATGTCCATTGTATACGGTTTGCTGTGCCTTCAAAATTCCATACCATACCATTGTAAGCAATGGTCGCATAAAATCGCGGATCCCTGTTTTTCCAATAATATACACTGTCATATTCCGGATGCCCGTGTGCAGGCAGGCCATCGTACATGGGGTATGACTTTACGAATTCCCAGTTTGGCGGACTGCTGACTGCGTCTTTCTGATTACTTACACTTCTTGGTCGTACGCTGTTTTCATAACCATGATATTTGTTTGCAGCATCGTATATGGTATAGAAAATGGCTTCGTTTGCTTTGGCTTCGTCAAGGAATATTTTGGCATAATTGCTGTATAAAGCATGACCATCTTCTTCACAGATGGTTTTGGCTTCAGCATTAGCATCATAGGCATCCTGCCATCTTTGTCCAATGTTCTCGGGGTTGAACTGTGGGCTGGCATAAAACAGCAGAACACGGCCTTTCAAGGCTGCCGCTGCTGCCCGCGTAACACGACCCCTTTCTTCCGGCCAGTCGGCAGGCAATAACTCAATCGCATTATCCAGGTCATCAATGATCTGAGCAATGCATTCATGGGCGCTGTTTCTTCCGACAAGGTAATCTTCGGGTCGGGCTGGGTCAAATACGGTTAGCACCAGCGGAACACCCCCATAATACTTTACCATTTCCCAGTATGTCCAGGCCCTTAAGAAATAAGCCTGGCCCAACAGCAGATCCTTGTCTTCTGTTTCGATGCTCCCGTCCGGGACTCCGTCAAGTAAAATGTTCAGTTCACGGATGATATACCATTTGTTGGACGTAAAATTCCCGTATGATTCATCTTTTGTTAACATACCATACATCATATAACCTGTTCCTGAGCCAACAGATTCATCAGATATGTTTGTGCTTTCAGTCCCGCCAAAAGTAGGAAGTGCAGAACCATAAACATTATTCAGGTAGAGACTGGCCAGTGTGATATCATTCCATATATCCTGACCATCGACAGCATTGAGTTCCTTTTTATCCAGAACATCTTCGCACCCGGAGAACAGGGCTGTCATGAATATATAAAAAAGTACTTTTTTCATGGTTCAGCTTTTTAAAGTGTAATATTGACGCCAAAATTGAATGTCCTCATCAGAGGATAGTCGTAACCTCTTGAGATGCTCGGATCTTTATGATCAAAGGGATTGATTATGGTCCACAGGTTCCTGGAGGTAAAATAAAATCTGAATTCGGGAATGCCAATTCTTTTACTCAATTTAGCCGGCAGATTATACGACAGTTTAAATGTTGTCAGCTGGAGTGTGTGCCCGTTGCGCATCCAGAAGGTTGAATTCTGACCGGCAAGCCCGTATTCATATGGCCTTGGATAGGCTGCATCCGGATTTTCTTCAGTCCAGTAATCACTCCAGAAACTGAAAACATTTTTTATCTCTTCAAGTGAAGGATCAGGCGTCGTCTGTTCATCCTTACTTATAAAAACTTTATGTCCGAAAACACCTGTAAAAGTGCCGTTTATATTTAATCCTTTCCATGATAAACCCAGTGTAAACCCATAATGATAGGGCGGACTGGTATATTTGGCAATGATCGTCACATCATCGCTGGTTATTTTTCCATCTGGTGGCAGATAGGCGATCTTCCCTGTTGTAGAATCGATATATTCTTCTCCTCTGACATCTTCATAGTATATCATGCCCAGTTCAAGCTCCTGGTCGTTGATCGTATAATTGGGATATTTAGCCATCCATTCGTCCAGCTGCTCCTGTGTGCGCATAATACCCAGGGCAACATAGCCAGGCTGGTTACTGGGATCGTTGTATCGATCATCTTTCCAGCTTCCTTCAACGGCGGGATTCTGGAATAACTTCAATTCACGTGTTTTATCCCATGAAAATATTGCATCGATACTATAGCCCAGGTTTCCGGTTTTACCCTCATAGCCCAGTTCGAATTCTAAACCTGTGGCACTGGCTTCTCCATAATTCTCTTCAGGCGGACGCTGATTTGCTGACAGTCCTACAATGGCCGGAATATTGGTACGCCTGTTAAATACATCATACGTATGCCTGTAGTAATAATCCACTGATGTGCGAATCTGGCTTCGCCATAATCTCAAATCCATTCCGATGTTATAAGAATTTGTTTCCTGCCAGTGGACTGAAGGTACATAAACAAGCCCGTTCCTGGCTTCAATGGCGCTGGTAAGCTGATTGCCAAAGATGGGCCCTGTTGCATCACCTGTAAATGTCGGGATCCATGTAAATGCGCTGGGTAAATTGTCGTTTCCGACAATGCCAAAGGAACCCCTGAATTTCAGAAAGTTGATGAAGGATATATTATTTTTGAAAAAGTTTTCTTCTGAGGTGACCCATGCCGCTGAAACAGCGGGAAAGAATCCCCAGCGGTTATCGGGGTGAAACTTTTGGGAGGCTTCATACCGGAAAGTGGCTTCCATCAAATACTTTTCAGCATAACCATAATTCAGTCGACCGATAAAACCCAGGTTACCTGATTCTCCTGCAGAGTTACCATTTGACCATACGTTATCAGCGGAGAATGCCCACATGTAATCATATCCGTCAATGGACGCCGGTTGTCTGAGGCTTGTCCATATCCTGTCTGCCTGATTTTCACTTTGCTCATAAACCAATAAAGCGGCGATATCATGCGCTCCGTATTTTTTATTGTATCTTAACGCAGTATTCAACTGGTAATTCCTGCTGTATGCAGTACTCTCATATAATCCTTCTTCATTATCGTTTATATCAGTCTCACGTGGAGGCAGTGTGTCAACAATAATATGCCTGTTTGATCCTGTTGTCGAGAAAACATAACTGGTATAATCCTGTGCATATTCTTTTCCTCTGCTGTTACTTTCATCACGGCTGTACTGGACACTGAAATTCAATCCTTTGATAAAAGGTATTTGATATTGGAGTTCGGCACGGATGCCAATATTGTTTCCATAACTGTTTTTATAGCTTCCGGATTGGAACAAAGCAAGCGGATTAGAGGTTACAAAATTATCAACAGGCTTACCGTCAATTGAGACCGGTATCCATGGGGCAGCGGTTAATGCCTGTTTGTATATTTCACGTAATACGCCTGAATTGTCGGTTGAGAAATTGGGTTCGAGTTTATCATGATAGGAATAGTTCAGACCAAAATTTGCTGTTATGCTTTTGGTAATATTAGCCTCAATATTCGTACGGAATGAATAACGCGCATAGTCGAGCATATCAATCATGCCGTTCTCTTTATAATAGGAGCCTCCTACAAAATAACTTACACGTTCGCCCCCGCCTGAAATATTCAAAGTATGTTTTTCTGTTGTGGCCGGCTTAATTAGTTCTTCAATCCAGTTATAACCGGGGATGGAATCAATATAAGCCAGTTCATCTTCAGCGAAATAATCGTACCGGGTTACCCTGTGGTCTCTCTGATAGATCTCCATGTCTAAAATGTCGTTGTACATAGTGGCTAATTCCAGCCCTGACAACATCTCCGGGAATTTTGTCGCCTGTGCAACACCATATGAACCGCTGTACTGAAATTTTGGTTTTCCTTCTTTGCCACGTTTTGTTTTTACCAGCACTACGCCACCTGCAGACCTTGCACCGTAAATGGCAGCAGCAGCATCTTTCAATACCGAGATACTCTCAACTTCAGAGGCATCCAAAAGGTTAAATGCGGTTGCATCGCTGATGACGCCGTCGATTACATAAAGGACTTCTTCCGTTACCCTTCCGAATG
>JAFGTR010000060.1 GCA_016934055.1 Bacteroidales bacterium
CACCCTTACCGTACAAACGGCGCCGGTCATCACTGACCAGCCCGACCCGGTTACCCAGTGCCAGGGTACAAATGCAACCTTCAGCGTAACAGCCACAGGCACCGGAATTACCTACCAGTGGCGCAAAAACGGATCTGATATCAGCGGCGCCACCAATGCAGGCTATACGATCAACAATATTACTCCCGCCGATGCCGGAAGCTATGATGTGGTCATCACCGGTATATGCGGCACAGTCACCAGTGATGCCGTCACACTCACTGTACAGACACCGCCTGTCATCACCGATCAGCCTGATCCTGTTACACAATGCGAAGGAACTGATGCAACTTTTTCGGTTGCTGCCACAGGAACAGGCCTGACATATCAATGGCGCAGAAACACAACTGATATCAGTGGTGCCACTGATGCCAGCTATACAATTAATAATATCGTTACTGCCGATGCCGGAAGCTATGATGTGGTCATTACCGGTACATGTGGTACTGTCACCAGTGATGCCGTCGCCCTTATCGTTCAAACGGCCCCTGTCATCACCGACCAGCCCGACCCGGTTACACAATGCCAGGGCACCAACGTCACTTTCAGCGTAACAGCCACCGGAACAGATCTGACCTATCAGTGGCGCAAGGATGGTGCAGATATCAGCGGCGCCACCGCATCAGATTATACAATAAACAATATTGCCCCTGCCGATGCAGGCAGCTATGATGTGGTTATAACCGGCACCTGCGGAATCCTCACAAGCGATGCTGTTACACTCACCGTGCAGACACCGCCTGTCATCACCACACAGCCATCGTCAATAACGGAATGTGAAAGCAATACCGTGAGCTTCACTGTGGTGGCTTCCGGATCAGGATTGACATACCAGTGGAGGAAAAATGGAACGGCCATCCCGGGAGCTATTGACGCAACCTTTACATTAACAAATATTTCCACAGCAAGCGCAGGTGATTTTGATGTCATCATCACCGGAACCTGCGGTACAGTAACCAGCACAACAGCCACCCTTACAGTTGCAACTGCACCTGTTATCACTGTTCAGCCGCTGGGCACTGAAGTCTGTGAAAGATCGGATGTATCGTTCAGCGTCACAGCAACAGGAACAGATCTGACCTATCAGTGGCGGAAAAACGGAACCGCCATTGCCGGTGAAACACTTACCACACTGTCGCTTAATGCAGTAACCCTATCCGACGCAGGAAATTATGATGTCATCGTCTATGGCCGGTGCGATACAATCACAAGCAATACAGCCATATTAACAGTTAATCCCGCAACAACCATCATATCACAGGATGATGACACTCTGGTCTGCGAAGGCAGTACTATTGACTTTTCTGTGATCGCCAACGGATTTGGACCCATCACATATCAGTGGCAGAGGTCTTACTATGGCAGCTGGATTGACCTTACCGATGATGCCGATATCAATGGTTCGCTGACCAATACCTTAACCATCCAGAATATTGAAGCTTCTGATTCAGGTTATTACCGTTGTTTTGTCTCCTCGGGATGCGGAGCTGTCTATTCAGATTCAATGGAACTGGGTGTGAACCATATTATTGCAACTATCGGAACACCGGCACCATTTCTCATCGATTCAACTTCCACCATTATCAATGTAGGTGTAAAAGTAACCGATCGTTTTCTTCTGTTTGACCTGGGGTTTTCACTTGTAGCACCCGATGGAACCGAGGTCATATTGAAGGGCCCTCTGTCATTTCCCTGTGTATTCAATCCGTTTGGCAATGGTGTTGATGTTACATTCACCACCGAGCTCAATCGTGAGGACGGTGATACCATTGATTATTGCTGGCCGGTAAAAGTGATTACCGGCACTTATGCTGCCACAGGCGACTGGGATGTGTTGCACGGGAAAGACCCGGCCAACGGAGCATGGCAGATCCGTGTTTATGATGCTGATAAATCAGTACCTGATCCCGATGGTTTTATCAAACTGACATCCTTATCATTTACTGATGAAGATATTAACGGGGACACTGTAAGCGTTCAGTATCATTCCGGAGATATCAACATTGAAATACTGAATCCTATCAGTGGTGAGTTGCGTCCCAACTCGTATATCGTCCCCATAAGACTGATGACGTCCTGCTGGGATTCTGAAGATGCAAGAGCCCTTGTAACCGTTCAGGGCGGTATTGCTCCATACACTTACGAATGGACAGGCCCGACAGTTGTGCCAAACAGTGATGATGTTCTGCTGGGTGCCGGTACCTATACCGTAACCGTAACCGATGCCATGGGTTGCAGCACACAGGCCACTGTTGAAGTCTCATCACCTCCGCCCATCGTCTTTGATTCCTTCGCAGCCACCGACACACTCAATTGTCACGGTGACGCCGACGGCATCATCAGGGTCAAAGCCAGCGGCGGAACCGGCACGCTCAGTTACATACTGCTGCCTGGCAATATACCTTCATCTGTGGCTGATTCAGGTGTTTTCACAAACCTGTTTGCAGGAACCTATACCATTCATGTAGAAGATATCAACAATTGTTTCCTCGATTCGACCATCACCATTACTGAACCAGAAGCGCTGGCCATACAAAGCATAACAGTTGACAGCCTGCTCTGCAGCGGTGATGCCAATGGAAGAATCAGTGTTACAGCACAGGGAGGTAAAATGCCTTATACTTACCGGATCACTCCTGGCACCGAAGTGAACAACGATGGTGTGTTTGAAAATCTAAGCCAGGGCAATTATGTTGTTCGGATTACCGATGCCAGCCTGTGCGGTGATACGCTCATAACTGACACCATACGCATGGATGCGCCTTCGCCGCTTCTAATTGACTCGGTTACGGTCGATCCCATCCTGTGCAACGGAGGCAGTGCTTCTATCATCATTCATGTTTCAGGAGGATCGCAGCCGTATGACGGATCCCTGAATGCCGGTGTTGATTTTACAGCCGGACAACTGGCCTTTAACGACCTGGCTGCCGGGGATTACACGCCGGCCGTGCGTGATGACAATGCCTGCATTACCATTTACCCGTCTGTTATATCACTGGTCAATCCCCCGCCGATTACAATCGACAGCCTTGGCATTACCGACATCGAAGGCTGTTACGGTGATACTTCCGGAAGCATTTATATCGCTGCTTCGGGCGGATGGAACCAGATCAAATACTCCCTCGATGGCATACAATATCAGTCAGGCAACCTGTTTGATCACCTGGATGGTGGTCCCAAAACACTCTATATCAGGGATTCCCTTGGATGTACCCTGATTATTGATACACTCGAAGTTAAACAGCCATCCCAGCTGGTGGTCTCCATTACGGCAACCCATGTGATTGGCAGCACACCCGGAACAATAACACTGACAGCCAGCGGCGGCACACCACCTTATGTTTATTCCATCGACAATGGCATCACCGTGCAGGATACGGGTTACTTCGATAACCTCGATCCCGGATTGTATTATGCATTCGTACAGGATGCCAATGGCTGTGTATTTGATGATACTGTAAGGATTATCATTAATGAGTTGAATGTCTCTGTCACACAAGATGATGTCTCCTGTTACGGATATGGCGATGGCGAATTCATCGTCACATCTCTGGATGGTACTGCTCCATACAGGATGAGCGGCAGCTTCCTGAGTCCCGACACAATAACTTCAGAAGACGGATTCTTTGCCTTTATCGGCATCGCAGCTGGATCGTACGATTTTATCATTGAAGATGCAGAAGGCAGGACATATGCCGATACAATCGTCATCAATGAGCCTGCGGACATCACAATTTCCGGCACTGTTACAAATCCTACCTGTTCCTTTAACACAAATGACGGATCCATCATCCTCAATGTTACCGGTGGCAACGGCGGATACAACTATTTCTGGTCGAACGGTTCTACTGAAAAAGACCAGGTTAACCTGCCGGAAGGCCTTTTTGAAGTAGATGTGGTTGATGCCAATCTATGCCGGAAATCACAGGAGTTTAATCTGACAGGCCTTATTTCGGTATCAGCTTTTGCCGGAAACGACACAACCATCTGTTATGGTTCCACACTAACCCTCAATGGTTCCGGTACAGGTCTTGACAGCGTCCGCTGGACACCGGCCGGTGTGATGAACAATCCGACCGTCACAAACCCTTCAGTCACCATAACTGAGCAAACACAATTTGTATACACGGTATACAATAACATATGCTGGGACAGAGATACCGTTGTAATTGATGTCTATCCGCTGATTGGCATTGATATTTATGATCCGACAAATACTTTTGTCTTTGATACAACCTTATTCCTGCTGGAAGGACAGACTGTTTCACTTGAAGCATCAGCAGGCTTTGAACGTTACCTCTGGATGCCCGATGAATATATAAGCGATCCCGAATCCAGATCAGTTATATGCTCACCGTCTGCCAGCATACAGCAGATTGTATTTGGTATTACCGATGCCGGCTGTGTTGAAACTGATACACTTCATATTGTAATAGCACAAACAATCCGGGAGATATTTTCCGGTTTTACACCGAACGATGACGGGTATAATGATAAATGGGTGATCCCCCATGCCATTGAATATGGCGATAAAATTGAGGTACAGGTATTCAACCGCTGGGGTGAACGTGTGTTCTATTCCAAAGGCTATGGCGGTACCGAAGAATGGGACGGAACCTTTAAAGGAAAACCCCTGCCCATTGGAACCTATTATTATATCATCACTCTGGATGACGGAAAATCTGATCCATTCACAGGAACTGTAACCATAATCAGGTAAAATGAAAAAAAGAATCTTCACAGGCATATCGCTCCTGTTTATGGCCGGAGCCTTTCTTGCCGGTCAGCAAAAACCGCTGACGACGCTCTTTATGACCAATCCCTTCCTTATCAACCCGGCTCTGGCAGGAACCCACAACTATTTTCAGGTGATCTCCAACAACCGGTTTCAATGGATCGGATTCACCGATGCACCCATTACAAATACACTGTCGGTCTATGGACCGGTGGTGAAATACCCCATGGGTTGGGGAGCCAGCATTTCATACGACGTCACCGGACCGGTTTCTATTGGCAGCATTTCAGGTGCCTATGGATATAAGTATTCCATTAACGAAGATATGAAGATATCGGCCGGCCTGAACCTTGGTATTATGCAGTATAAAATTGATTTTTCCAAGATCAGTTTTCAGGACGAGAATGATCCCCTGGTATACGGTTAAAAAGACACTTATTACATCCCCGATGCCACACTGGGATTTTATTTTTATTCCTCAACTTATTATGCCAGCCTTGTGGCAACGCACCTGTTTAACAACAAAATAAAAATAGGAGCCGATCCGACAGGCAAAAGCCGGTTAAAGACCCATTTTTATCTGAATGCAGGCTACAAATATTATATAAACAGGCAATGGGCCCTGGAACCCTCTTTTGTTCTGAAGAAAGTCTTTCCTGCGCCATTCCAGCTCGATATAAACTGCAGGGTATGGTACCGTAATATGATATGGGGCGGCATTTCCTACCGTACACAAGAGGCTGTGTCAATACTTCTCGGATATGTCTATGAAAGAAAAATTTATATAGGATATTCATACGATGTTGTCCTGAATCCATTAATTTCGCATAATTATGGTTCCCATGAACTGATGCTTGGGTACAGATTTAATGCGATCAAAGATTGACATAAGGACACTCGTGAGGAAAACAAATTTAGTACTGCTTTCAATTTGCTTTTTTTCCCTGATCCTTTCATGCCGCACAGGCCATAAAAAATATGTCATCAGGGAAAAAAAGCTTGTTCAGGTATTAACTGATATTCACCTGGCTGATGGCATAGCCCTCACGGCTCCCTATTCACCTGTCTCTGAATCCATCGATTCCGCTTCGCTTTACGATGCAGTCTTTGCTAAACATCATGTTACACGGGTCATGTTCGATTCCACCATGGCCTATTATGCCCATAAGCCTGATAAGCTGCAATCAGTATACAGCAAGGTAACGGCTCTGCTTAACCAGATGGATGCTGATCTGAAAGCCGGAAAGATTGATGCTGCCGATAACAAAAAAATACTGATCTGGCAGGACAGCAAAGTCTATGCATTGCCGCAAATGGGGAATGATAACAAAGTTGCTGTCAGCCTTCCTGTCAAAAAACCTGGTTTCTATACCGTTTCAGCAAAAATCAAACTTTTTGGTGATGATCAATCTGTCGCACCCCGCATGACTCTTTTTTTCTGGTATGAAAACGACTCACCGGCTGGTCATCGTGAATATTTCCGGAATTCCCCCATTACCAAAGACGGCAGAACAGGTACATATACCGTTACCCAAAAACTTGCAAATCCGAAAATCACGCATCTGAAAGGATATATTCTTGATCATTCCAATACCGACAGCCTTTTTATCAAACATGCCATCGTGTCGGATATTAAGGTTTATTTCAAAGAGTCAAATTAAATCTGAAAATTTTATGACCTGCCTGCCGTCAAGGCAGGTTTGATTGTTTGATCGTTTGAGGGATTACCATAGACCGTGCACTCATTATAATTTACAGATTTACTGGTTTACAGATCCCCTGTGGACCGTGGACCGTCGACTTTTCATTAAATTGCTATATTTGCTGCCGTAATTCCTGAGATTATTATATTCACAATCCATGGCCACTTTTCTCTTCGATAGTATTGTTTTCGGACCGGTTACCAGCCGGAGGCTTGGAAATTCACTGGGCATAAATCTTCTTCCGGTTAATAAAAAAGTCTGCAATTTTAATTGTATCTATTGTGAATGTGGTCTGACCATGCCCGGGTCACAGAATTACAAACTGCCTGCACGCGAGGAAATCAGGCATGAACTTGAAAAATGGTTGAAAAACTACCACAAAACCTATGAACCGATCGATTCCATCACTTTTGCAGGCAACGGAGAGCCAACATTGCATCCGGAATTCGCCGGTATCATCACTGACACCATTCAACTGAGAAACCGCTACAACCGGCATGTAAAGATTGCCGTTCTTTCAAACGCAACCATGATCTCCAATGAAAAAGTTTTTTCAGCGCTTATGCAAACCGACCTCAACATTCTGAAGCTTGATTCCGGTTTTGAAGAGACTATACGCCGTATTAATTGTCCTGCAAAAGATTTCAACCTTGATGAAACAGTGGCGCAGTTGAAGAAATTCAGGGGTAAGCTGATCATTCAGACATTATTCTTCCGGAGCAGCATAAACAATATTGTCATTGACAACACCTCACCTGAAGAAGTTGAAAAATGGCTCTGCTTGATGGATCAAATCAAACCCGAAAGTATCATGATTTATACAATAGCCCGTGAGACACCTGTTAAAGGTCTTATCAAAGCCAACCATGAAGAATTGCTGGCTATAGCTTTAAAAGCTGAGAAAAGAGGATTCAAAGTGCAGATATCAGCCTGATCAATAAACCTCAGTTGAAAGAACCTGTTAAAATCCTGGTTTGTCCCCTTAACTGGGGAATTGGTCATGCTTCACGCATGATACCGGTCATACATCAGCTTCTGCATGCAAGGGCTGAAGTCATTCTGGCTGCCTGCGGAAAATCAGCTGAACTGCTGAAAACAGAATTCCCTGACCAAACCTTCATTGATCTGCCTTCATTTCCGGTACGTTATTCACGAAAGAGATCCCAGATTTTTATTTTGGCACTTCAGATTCCTTTGATACTGGTCAGTATCATAAAAGAACACATGCGGCTCAAAAAGATAACAGCTGTATATTCTCCCGATGTCATCATATCCGATAACCGTTATGGCCTCTTTCACAAAAAGATTATTTCCGTTTTTGTCACACACCAGGTATCACCTGCACTGCCGGCAGGCTTAACCTGGATGGAGCCTTTTGTCTTTCATTTTCTGGGCTTTTTCATCAAACGCTTTGATCGCTGCTGGATTCCTGATGTCCGGGATCCTTCAATGAATCTTACAGGCAGACTTTCGCACCGTTACACCCCTTTCCGGAATATGGCCTATATGGGTATCCTCTCACGATTCAGCAATTTACAGGTCACTGCCGGAAAAAAAGCGCCTGAGAAATATGATATACTGATTATTCTGAGTGGTCCTGAACCTCAACGTTCCCTGCTGGGAGAAATCATGATGAGACAACTGAAAGGAACAGATTATAAAACTGCCGTTATCTGTGGCCTTCATCAACCACCATCACAACAAAAAATCAATCCTTTAAAAAGTCCCATCACTTTTTATTATCACTTACCCGCAACAACATTTAAGGATATTCTTTTAAATGCCGGAATAATCATATGCCGCTCAGGGTATTCAACCGTCATGGATCTGGCAGAACTTGACAGACCGGCTATCTTAATCCCTACTCCAGGCCAGTCCGAACAGGAATACCTTGCACGTCATCTGAGTTTTATGGGTTTTTTCTATACAACTGAGCAGAAAAATTTTAATCTGCAGGCGTCAATAAGACAGTTCAGGGCAACAAAGTTCAGATCGCTGCACCATTTCAGGACTCAGGGAAAAACATATGTACAGGATCTGATGAGGCTATATGAGCATAAAAAAGAAAATGATCAATAAACCGGCAAGATAACCCACTAAAACCTGCAAAACTGTATGGGCATTCAGCTTAAGCCTGGCATAACCCGCCAGGCCGGAAAGTATTATAAAAACCAGCAAATACATCATCATATCAGCGCCCAGTTTCCTGGATAAAGCGAGTACAAGACCGGTAAGACCACCCAGTCCGGTCATATGTATGCTGATCTTCCACCAGTTGGAAATAAAAAGGACCAGCAGAACAGACAGGCACGCAGCAAACATAAAACGACCATAAAGCTGGCTTACCGGAAGACGTCTGATAAGAAAATAAGCTGCCACATAAGCCGCCAGTGTTATATAAAGGGGAATGATCCTTTCATGTCGTTCTGATATTTCAAGATTGCGGATTATCTTAAAATACAAATAGAAAGGGATAAGGCATACCGGCATGATCAGGGTAAGAGTCACAACAGTGAGATACAAGAGATTTTTTATATCGCTGTTCAGGTCGGCAATATAAGTACCTGAATGAGTAAGCACCAGCACTCCTGTAAAAGCAGCCAGAAGGGGATGTAAAAGATAAGAAAGCAGGGTGGCTATTCTTTTTTCCATGCAAACATTATAATAACGGTTATTTTAATTCTTTTCTCATGCGGGCAACAGGTATATTTAACTGCTCACGGTATTTGGCAATAGTCCTGCGGGCAATATGATACCCCTTTTCCTTTAGGATTTCAGCCAGCTTCTCATCGGTAAGAGGGCGCCTCTTATCTTCATAGCTGATGCAATCCTGCAATATTTTTTTTATTTCACGCGTTGAAACTTCTTCACCTGATTCAGTCTGCATACCTTCAGAAAAGAAATACTTTAGCGGAAAGATGCCAAAATTGGTTTGAATATATTTGCTGTTGGCAACCCTTGATATTGTGGAAATATCCAGTCCGGTTTCATCTGCTATATCTTTCAGGATCATGGGCCTTAACCTGGTTTCTTCACCTTCCATAAAATATTCCCGCTGGTAATTAATAATGGCATTCATGGTAACCATCAGGGTGTTCTGCCGCTGTTTTATTGCATCAATGAACCACCGGGCAGAATCCAGTTTTTGTTTGACAAAGCTGAGTGCTTCCTTTTGCTTCTTCGAATGATTGCCATAGCCGTGATGAAAGTTATGCAACATGTCGGAATATGTTTTGCTTATCCGCAGTTCAGGTACATTTTTTGCATTCAGTGACAATCTCAGGTCCCCTTCATCATTCTCCAGGATAAAATCGGGAACAATATGAGCGGTATCTTTGTTTTGCGGATCGCTATATGCACTGCCGGGTTTAGGATTCAGTTTCAGAATCTCATCCAGGGCGCCCTTCAGGTCTTCATCTGTGATATTCAGCCGGCTGAGAATTTTATCATAGTGCTTCCTTGTGAACTCCTGAAAGAAATCCTTAAGTATCTTATGGGCAAGCTCAACATCTGGACCAGACTGATCTTTTGACCTGATCTGCAATAACAGGCATTCCTGAAGATTCCTTGCACCGGTACCCACAGGCTCAAAATCCTGAATGATCCTTAAGATATCCAGCAATTCTTCTTCCGTGGTCTCAATATTCAGAGCAAAAGCCACATCATCAATAATGTTGTCAAGCTTACGCCTGAGATATCCGTCATCGTCAATATTACCGATTATATAAAGAGCAAGTGTATGTTGTTTTTCATCCAGGGTTCTGAGCCCAAGCTGTGTTTCGAGATAGTCATGATAGGTTGAACCCACTGAAAAAGGTATTTCCTCCCGCCTTTCATCCCCGGAATAATTACCTGTTGATAAACGGTAAGAAGGAATTTCATCTTCTTCCATATAGTCTTCAAGTGTAAACTCATCCTTGTCTTTGTCATTCGGATCAGAAGACACATCTTCATCCTGCAGATCATTATCGCGGTCCTCAATCCCTGCATCCTCAAGAATCGGATTATCCTCCATCTCCCTTTTTATACGTTGTTCAAGTTGCATGGTGGGTATTTCC
This sequence comes from Bacteroidales bacterium, assembly GCA_016934055.1. Taxonomy (GTDB): domain Bacteria; phylum Bacteroidota; class Bacteroidia; order Bacteroidales; family UBA10428; genus UBA5072. The sequence goes on from JAFGTR010000060.1 coordinate 10,536, forward strand.
AGCAGCTTGATCATCTGTATCTGCTGTGGGGAAAGCTTCTGCAATAATTTTTGCTGTAATCTCTGCTTAAGCATGGTTCTTTATTAAACCGCTGAATTCTTTGAGAAAATTACTAAACTTTAACGAGATATTCAAACCGGAATGTCTCAGAATTCGGCATTTTTAGGTGTTCTTGGAAAGGGAATAACATCCCTGATATTGCCCATACCGGTAATGAATAATACCAGACGTTCAAAGCCAAGACCAAATCCGCTGTGCGGTGCGGTACCGAACAATCGTGTCTCAAGATACCACCAGAGATCCTTTTCAGGAAGCTTAAGTTCGCTGATACGGCTCTTCAGCTTATCATAATTTTCTTCACGTTGTGATCCCCCGATGATTTCCCCGATTTTCGGAAACAACACGTCCATACCGCGGACAGTCCTGCCATCATCATTTTGCTTCATATAAAAAGCCTTAATATCTTTCGGATAGTCGGTGACCATAACCGGCTTTTTGTAATGCTTTTCAACAAGGTAACGCTCATGCTCGGTTTGCAGGTCAACACCCCACTTCACCTGGAATTCGAATTTTTCACCACTTTGCACAAGTATATCAATGGCCTCTGTGTAGGTTATCCTTTCAAATGTGTTATCGAGGATAAATGTTAACCTGTCAATGAGTTCACCGTCATACATCTTCTGCAGGAATTCAAGGTCATCACGGCAATGATCAAGGGCATAACGTATCAGCGACTTGAGAAAATCTTCCGCGAGATCCATGTTGTCATCAATTTCATAAAAAGCCATTTCCGGCTCTATCATCCAGAATTCAGCAAGATGCCTCGGTGTATTTGAATTTTCAGCACGGAAAGTAGGACCGAAAGTGTATACACGCGATAAAGCCAGAGCACCGAGTTCGCCTTCAAGCTGTCCTGAAACGGTGAGACTGGTTTCCTTACCGAAAAAATCTTCACTGAAATCTACTTTACCGTCCTTCAAAACAGGAGGATTGGATGCAGACAGTGTTGTTACCCTGAACATTTCTCCCGCCCCTTCACAATCGGAACCGGTGATAATGGGGGTATGAAGGTAATAAAATCCGTTATCGTTGAAATACTTATGTATGGCAAATGCCAGGGCATGCCTTATTCTCAGGATAGCGCCAAAGGTATTGGTTCGTGGTCTGAGATGAGCAATCTCACGCAGAAATTCAAGTGAATGCCCCTTCTTTTGCAAAGGATAAGTCTCCGGATTGGCAGAACCATAAACAGTAATATCATCAGCCTGAATTTCCACGCTTTGTTCTTTCCCCGGTGATTGCACAACGATGCCCTTTATGCCTATACAAGCCCCGGTTGTCAGCTGCCTGATAAGATCTTCCGGGAAATCCGGTGCATTAATAACAACCTGAATGCTATGAATTGTTGATCCGTCATTGAGCGCAATAAAGACAATGTTTTTATTACCCCTCTTCGTCCTTATCCAGCCTTTTGCTTCTAAGCTCTTTCCAATGGCTTCCGGTGATTGTAATATTTCCTTTACCCTCATTTATTAATCCCTCTATATTAACAGAACTGCAAAAATATAATTTTTCATAAAACAAAAAGACCTGACAGATTTAAAACTGTCAGGTCCCTTTTATAAAAAAATTCAATTGGCCAGATATCAATTTCTTAATTTGATTTAAGACTTAAGTAAATTAATGAATTTCCTATTCGCATTTCAATACCTGTTTGATCTGGTATTCTGCAGCCTGCTGAAAAGGCCCTATTGCTGCATTTTTATAAGAGGCACAGGCATTTTCCTTGTCAGATTTGGCAGCATAGGCAATGCCAAGTTCATAATATACTTTTGCTTTCTTTGCAGGATCATCTTTTTCATATTTAAGAGCTTCATTGGCAGAAGCAATGGCATCATCCCATTTCGACTGGGCATTATAAGCGGCAGCCAGTATATAATGAGCAGTAGCACTGGTCTCATCATAATTCACCGTGATTTGACCATAACTTATAGCCTCACCGTATTTCTTTTCTGTACGCGCATTATTTGCTTTTATCAGAAAATAGTCGCGACCAACAGTTTTAGCAGCTTTAAGCGTCCTGCTGTCATTTTGTGCCAGTGCTAACGCAATGGTCTTGTCTATGTTTTTCTGAAACAGTTCTGTGTTTTCAGTTTTTCTGTATATGCGCGCCAGGTTATAATAAGCTTTAGCATAGGTTGAATCAAGTTCAACGGCTGTATTAAATTCCGCCAAAGCACCGTCAATATCATCTTTGCCGAATTTATCGTTCCCGAGTTGGTAGTGCAATTGCGGAACTACCCTGGATGCTTTTTGGGCAACGTCCATATCATTGTATTTTGTTGCCACTTCTACGGTCTTTTTAAACTGGGCAATGGCCTCTTCAATTTTTTCCTCACGGAATAGTTTCATGGCCAGGTTATAATGCAAGTTAGGCAACAACATCTCGGTCTGCACTTTTCTGTCCTCACCTTCTTCACCCAGTTCTTCACATATTGCCAAAGATTTTTCAAAGTGTTCTATGGCCGCTTCAAGGCTGTCTGCATTATTCGACATAACACCTTTATTGTATTCTTCAACTGCTGCTTCGAGGGTAGGCTGACCGTTGATGATCACTGTGAAACCGGTGATCAATACAGCCATTACAAATAATGTGAATCTTTTCATAGCATTTCTAACAATTGGTTATCAATAATTAATCTGTCGCAAATATAATAAGATCATTTTAGGAACAAAACCCTATGAATAATGTTTGCAAAATCAATGCCAAAAAAAAACCGCCTCTCGGCGGTTCCGGATTAAAATATAGAGAAAAGTCTATATGGCGTCAGAAATGCAATCCACGCAAAAATCACAGTTTGTTCCACTTCGATGAGTCTGTCATCCAATCTTCAACCTTCAGTTCAGGTTCTGATACAGTTTCATCAAAACTCTGAACAGAAGAGCATCCAAAATCACTCATCCATGATTCAAGTTCTAACGTTTCTTCAAATTCAATATCCGTGAACCCATAATCCGGTACAGCAGATACGCTGCTGACGGACACCCCCGATAGATTGAACCCTTTGTTCGCAAAATGCGCTGTTTTATTATCACTCTGACCGTTTGTAAAGGTTCCGGATAAAAGAATCATGATAATGATAAGAGCAGCTCCCTTAAATCCTGTTATTGCATTTCCTGTTGTTTTCATGTCTTTTAGATTTCAAAGATTTATAAACCATTATACATAATCCGTGCCAAACCTTGTAATTATTTGTTATTGAGCTGTTTAATCTATTCCTTATTCGCTGATATTCTTCTGCATATTGAACGGATACGAACCAATAATGTCCGGTAACGGACACCCGTGCAGGCTTTTTATGCAAGTATACCATTCAACCGTTGCATATTTGTGTCAGATATAACCTGCTTCAGAATCTGTTCAGGTTGGCGGTTATAAATTTTAATCTTCAATCCTGAGTCTGCTCCGAAAAGTATTTTTAGCCACGAATGCACGAATTTAAGAAGTATAATATCCTATATGCCAATGTTAACACAAAAATTCACGCTAATTTCCGAAAACCAGCTTTCCGGAGTACACTCAATCTTTATTCTTGAATCCACTCTAAAAAAGTCATAAATTCGTGAATAGCTGAAACTCTTCCATGATACTTTTCGGAGCAGACTCATTCTTTGCTCTTTAATCTTTATTCTTTGCTCTTTATTCTTTTTATAAACAGCCACTTAAGTTAATTAATCCGTTCATCATTACAATAATACATCAAACGAAGTGCAGCGTTGCCCGATTTGAGTATCTTTACACCCTGAAACATTTTTTTACCCATGTCGATAGAAGTGCAGCATATCAGTAAACAATACAGCGGCTTTACGGCACTCAATGACATCTCTTTTTCGGTAAAGGCAGGGGAAATTGCCGGATTTATAGGACCAAACGGCGCAGGTAAATCCACCACAATGAAAATAATATGCGGATTACTGGCTCCCGATAAGGGTAATGTTCTGATTGGTCAGAAAAGGATCGATCAACACAGTACTAAAGTGAAGAGCACATTAGGATACCTGCCTGAAACCAATCCGCTTTATCCTGAAATGTATGTTGAGGAATACCTGGCATACGTAGCCGGATTATACAATCTTGGTCATAATGCTAACGGAAGAATAAGAGACATCATTCATTATACGGGTCTCACCTCAGAAAAGGGTAAAAAAATCGGATCTCTATCAAAAGGTTATCGTCAACGTGTTGGCCTTGCCCAGGCTTTACTGCACGATCCTGCTGTTTTAATCCTTGATGAACCCACTTCAGGCCTCGACCCGAATCAGATCCTGGAAATCCGTAACCTGATCAGGGAAATCGGAAAAAATAAAACGGTTTTGTTGTCAACCCACATCATGCAGGAGGTAGAAGCCATCTGTGACCGGGTTATCATCATCAATAAAGGAGAGATTGTTGCAGACAGCATGACCCGCCAGTTGCAGAACAGCGACCAGGAATCAACCATGACCATTTTTATTGAATGGAATGACAATCCCCCCCTTAATAAACTGGAAAAGATCAGTGGCATTGAAAAGGTTAAAAAAGTAAAGGATAAAACATGGCTGATCCAGTGCCGTATTAACAATGACATACGTCCTGCTCTTTTCTCTTTTGCCGTTGAAAACAACTTGATGGTGCTTTCCATGCACAGACAGGAAAAAAAGCTTGAAGATGTATTTCGCGAACTAACCGGTTAAATCTTTCTTCCCTTCACCGGTATTCATTCTTGTATCTTTTACACCACTTCTGCTCCTTTTTATCAAAAAAAAATGCCCGGTTATCATTATCTCATGACAGATTGATATATCTTTTTATCTTTACACACAAAATTTTTAAACAATTACTTTTACTATGGCTTATTTATTTACTTCTGAATCTGTCTCCGAAGGGCATCCCGATAAAGTTGCCGATCAGATATCTGATGCTCTTCTGGATGAATTTCTTCGTATTGATCCGAATTCCAAAGTCGCTTGTGAAACCCTTGTTACAACAGGACTGGTTGTATTGAGTGGTGAAGTGCATACTTTGGGTTATGTTGATGTGCAAAAAGTAGCCCGGGAAGTTATACGGAAAATAGGTTATACTAAGGCTGAATACATGTTTGATGCTGACTCCTGTGGTGTAATCTCAGCCATACATGAACAATCGGGTGACATAAGACAGGGCGTTGAACGTCAGAACCTCGAAGAACAGGGCGCCGGTGATCAGGGCATGATGTTTGGTTACGCTTCGAATGAAACAGATGAATACATGCCTTTGCCCATCGAACTGGCACATCTGTTATTACAGGAATTATCTGATATCCGCAGGGAAGGAAAAGTAATGCCTTATCTGAGGCCCGATGCAAAATCGCAGGTTACAATTGAATACGGTGCCGACCGCCAGCCTAAATCAGTTCATACCATTGTTGTTTCCACACAGCACGACGAGTTTGCCTCAGAAAAGGCTATGATGGAAAAGATCCGCAACGATATACAAAGCATATTGATACCGAGGACAATAATGAGACTTCCTGAAAGGGTTAAGCCCTTGTTTAATGATGACATGATTCTGCACGTTAATCCCACCGGTAAATTTGTTATTGGCGGGCCTCACGGAGACACAGGTCTTACCGGTCGCAAGATCATCGTGGATACATACGGCGGCAGAGGAGCCCACGGAGGCGGGGCCTTTTCAGGCAAAGATTCCTCAAAAGTTGACCGTTCAGCTGCCTATGCTATGAGACATATAGCAAAAAACATGGTAGCAGCCGGAATTGCCGATGATGTCCTGGTCCAGGTCGCCTATGCCATTGGCGTTGCCAGACCGGTTGGTTTATACATTAACACCTACGGTACCTCTAAGACAGGAATGACAGACAGCGAAATTGCCAATAAAATAAACGACATCTTCGATCTTCGTCCTTTTGCCATTGTTAACAGATTTAACCTTAAAAATCCGGTGTTCCTTGAAACTGCTGCTTACGGTCATATGGGCCGTCCTTACCGCAATGACAAGGTTTTTGTTTACGAGAACGGTAATGCAAACGGTGGCAAACAAATACAAAAAGAAGCTGATTTCTTCGCCTGGGAAAAGCTCGATTATGTCGATACACTCAGAAAAGAATTTAAACTTTAATCATTTATTATCATAACACTGCTTAATCATGAGTATTTATCAGAAACTGCTTGAGAAAGAAGCCAGCCTTTCACTGATAGGTCTTGGTTATGTCGGACTGCCCATTGCCCTGGCTTTTGCCAGAAAAATAAGGGTAATTGGTTTCGATATCAATGAAAACCGGGTTGATCTGATGAAAAAACATATCGATCCGAGTGACGAACTTGGGTCCGGTGATTTTGAAAATACAGATATTGAATTCACGGCTGATAAGGAAGACCTGAAAAAAGCCGCTTTTCATATTGTTGCCGTTCCAACACCAATTGATAAACATAATCTGCCCGATCTTACACCTCTTATCGCCGCAACACGCACGGTGGGTTCAATCCTGAAAAAAGGCGATTACGTTGTTTATGAATCAACCGTATACCCGGGAGCTACAGAAGAAGACTGCCTTCCGATACTCGAAGAACTGTCCGGCCTGAAATGCGGTACAGATTTCAAGCTGGGCTATTCACCCGAAAGGATCAACCCCGGGGATAAAGATCATACCATCACCACCATCACAAAAGTCGTTTCGGGATGCGATCAGGAAGCCCTTAACGAGATCGCTTCTGTCTATGAACTCGTCGTAAAAGCAGGTGTACACAGGGCTTCATCAATTAAAGTTGCTGAAGCCGCCAAGATCATTGAAAATACACAACGCGACGTGAACATCGCTCTGATGAATGAATTGTCCATGATATTTAATAAGATGAACATCAACACTTATGAAGTACTCGAAGCCGCCGGGACAAAATGGAATTTCCTTCGTTTTGCACCTGGCCTGGTCGGAGGTCATTGCATCGGTGTTGACCCCTATTATCTTACCTTCAAGGCCAGTGAACTCGGCCATGCTTCAAAGGTCATAACATCGGGACGGTCTGTAAATGATGGTATGGGAAAACATATCGCTGAAGAGGTGGTAAAAATGATCATTAAAGCCGGTAAAAACGTACTGAATGCAAAAGCCCTTGTGATGGGAGCCACTTTCAAGGAAAATGTCAGCGATATCCGGAATTCAAAAGTTGCAGATGTGGTCAATGAACTCAAATCATATGGCATTCTTGTTGATGTCATTGACCCATACGCTTCTTCTGAGGAAGTCCTCAAAGAATACGGTTATGCTCTTTCCGGACAACCCGGAAAGGATTATGATGCCGTCATACTGGCCGTAGCACATAACGAATACCTTGGATTAAAAGAAGACTACTTTAAATCATTGTTGTCCGGAAAAGGTATATTAATGGACATCAAGGGAATATACCGTAATATCATCCGCGATTTAACTTATGCAAGTCTCTGAAAACCTTTTACGATGATAACCCCCTTGTTGGGTTTAAGTTTAAAATTTTTTTTATTTAAAATAATTTTCCCCCAGCATGAATCAGCCCAAAAAATTTGCTCTCATCGGTGTTGGTGGATATATTGCCGTGCGACACCTGAAAGCTATCAAAGATACAAACAATGTGCTGCTGGCATCACTTGACCGTTCTGACAGCGTTGGCATAATCGACAGTTATTTCCCCGACAGTCACTTTTTCGTTGAATATGAACGCTTTGACAGGCATATTGATAAACTGCGACGGGCAGGGAAACAAATCGACTATGTCAGCATTTGTTCCCCCAACTACCTGCATGATTCTCACATACGGTTTGCCCTTCGTTCAGGTGCTCACGCCATTTGCGAAAAACCGCTGGTGCTGAATCCATGGAACATCGATGCCCTGCAGGAAATAGAAAACGAATCGGATAAGAAAATCAACAACATTCTGCAACTGCGCCTGCATCCCGTGCTGATAGATCTTAAAAAAAATATGGAACAGGCCCCCGGTAACAAAAAATACGACATCGATCTCACTTATATAACAAGCCGGGGCAACTGGTATTTCGCTTCATGGAAAGGAGAACTGCAGAAGTCCGGTGGCATCGCCACCAATATTGGCATACACTTTTTTGATATGCTCATATGGATATTTGGCAGTGTACAGCAAAACATTGTTCACCTGTTGCAAAACAACAAAGCCTCTGGATATCTGGAGCTTGAGAGGGCGCGTGTCCGCTGGTTCCTCAGCCTCGATGCCAACGATCTACCGGCTGCTGCCAAAGAAAACGGTAAAAGAACCTACCGTTCCATAACCATGAATGATCATGAAATTGAATTCAGCGAAGGTTTTACTGACCTGCACACCAAAAGCTACCAGGAAATTCTGGCAGGACGAGGGTTCGGTATGATGGAGTCCAAACCTTCTATAGAAACTGTTTATACAATCCGTAACTCAAACCCGGTGGGATTAAAAGGTGATTACCATGAATTATGCCGGACAGTACTGAAAAAATAAAAACAGACTATCATAAAAATATAAAAATATAAAAATATGGCTTCACAAAAAGTTGCACTGATTACAGGTGTAACAGGTCAGGACGGCGCATACCTGGCAGAATACCTGTTGAAGAAAGGATACATTGTCCATGGAACAAAGCGAAGAAGTTCGCTCTTCAATACCGAGAGGATTGACCACCTGTACCTTGACCCCCACGTAGAAAACAGGCATTTCACATTGCATTACGGCGACCTTACCGATTCCACCAATCTCATCCGCATCATACAGGAAACACAGCCCGACGAGATCTATAACCTGGCGGCCATGAGCCATGTAAAAGTCAGTTTCGACACGCCTGAATATACTGCCAATGCTGATGGCATAGGAACACTCCGTATCCTCGAAGCCATCCGTATTCTCAACCTGGTAAATAAAACCCGTTTTTATCAGGCCTCAACAAGCGAACTCTACGGGCTTGTTCAGGAAGTGCCACAATCTGAAAAAACACCGTTCTATCCGCGAAGCCCTTATGCAGTAGCCAAATTATACGGATACTGGATCACCGTGAATTACCGAGAAGCCTATCAGATGTTCGCCTGCAACGGAATACTCTTTAACCACGAATCCCCTATCAGGGGAGAAACCTTTGTGACCCGTAAGATCACCAGAGCTGTTGCACGTATTGCACTCGGCCTCCAGGAGAAGTTTTATCTTGGAAATCTGTCAGCCAGACGCGACTGGGGCCATGCAAAAGACTATATCAGGGCTATGTACCTTATTCTTCAACAGGACTCACCCGATGATTATGTTATCGCTACCGGCATCACAACCGAGATTCGTGAATTTGTAAAAATGGCCTTTGCCGAAGTAGGCATTGAACTTGAATTCACAGGCGCCGGCGTTAATGAAAAAGCCTGTGTGGCCGCATGTCATGATCAGCGCTATCAGATTCAGAAAGGAAAAGAAGTGTTGTCAATTGACCCCCGCTATTTCAGACCCACAGAAGTTGAACTGCTGATCGGTGATCCGACAAAAGCCAAAACCAAACTGAATTGGGAACCTCAGTATGATCTGAAAGCTCTGGTTAAAGACATGGTGATGAGCGACATCAAGATTATGCAAAAGGAAGTATACTTAAAAACCGGTGGTTACCAAACGCTCAATTATTTTGAATGAACCATTTTTTGTAACTTGCAGCTGCAGAATACCAGAATACGAAATTATGAAAAACCACCTGTATATTTTCTATAACATAACCCAAAATGAAAAAGAACAGTAAAATTTATCTTGCCGGACATACCGGACTGGTGGGCAGCGCACTGAAGAGGAACCTTGAATCAAAAGGATATACCAACATTACCGGACGGACTATACAGGAACTTGACCTGATCAGCCAAAAGGCCGTTGCTGACTTTTTTGCTGCCGAAAAACCTGAATATGTGTTGCTTGCTGCCGCCAAAGTGGGAGGTATTATAGCCAACAACACTTACCGTGCGCAATTTATCTATGAGAATCTGATGATACAGAATAATGTCATACATCAGAGTTATCTTAATGGTGTTAAAAAACTGCTTTTTCTCGGCAGCTCCTGCATATATCCGAAACAGGCACCTCAACCCCTGAAGGAAAAATACCTGATGACCGACATACTGGAATATACCAACGAACCCTATGCGGTTGCAAAAATCGCCGGTATTAAACTCTGTGAGAATTATAATATCCAGTATGGTACCAATTTTATTTCGGTCATGCCTACAAATCTTTACGGGCTTAATGATAATTTTGACCTTGAAAAATCGCATGTGCTTCCGGCTATTATCCGTAAAATGCACCTTGGGAAATGCCTGATCGAAAACAACTGGAATGAAATACGAAAAGACTTTAGTAAAAGACCTGTTGAAGGTGTCGACGGTAAATCTACAGAAATAGAAATAGGTGAAAAACTGGAAAAATATGGAATTTTCAGGCATGCTTCATCTGACTCTCCTGTAACAATACGCCTGTGGGGATCGGGTGCCCCGCGTCGTGAATTCCTTCACGCCGACGATATGGCCGATGCCTGTATATTTTTAATGGAGAATGTTGATTTTAAAGATATCGTCAAAGACAAGTATGCTGACAAAATTACATCGCGCGATCCGAAAGTGGAAATAAGAAATACACACATCAATATTGGTACGGGAAAAGATCTTACCATCAAAGAACTGGCCGGTATAGTGAAAGAGATTGTTGGTTTTGACGGCCATATTGAGTGGGATACTTCAAAACCCGATGGTACTTTCCAGAAATTGCTCAATGTGAAAAAACTGCATGAATTGGGCTGGAAAGAAAAAATTGGCCTCGAAGAAGGCATTAAAAGAGTCTATCAACATTATATTGCATAGTTTTTTTATCATGAAAAAGTTGCCCTGTTATTTTATCTTCCCGATTGCTTTTTTAATCACGCTTTCATCCTGCACACGCCACAGGCAACTGGTATACCTGCAACATGTGGATTCGGTCCAGACCGGGACATTCTATCCCAAAAACAGGCCTGAATACAGAATCCAGACACGTGATATTCTGTATATCCGCATCTATACCCTTAACCAGGAAATCAGCAATCTCATTAACCAGACAACAGGAACCTCACAGCAAAATCGCTTTCAGAATGAAACCAATCTGTTCATAAATGGATATTCGGTTAATGATTCCGGTTATGTTGAAATACCCGTTCTTGGCCAGATCGCTGTTGCCGACAGAACTGTGGATGAGGCTGCAACTGCTATACGTGAAAGAGCAGCCCGGTATCTTAAAGATGCAACGATCATCGTAAAACTTGTATCTTTCAAATTCTCTGTACTTGGAGAAGTAAACCGGCCCGGCACCTACAGCAATTTCAATAACCAGCTCACCGTGCTTGAAGCAATCAGCATAGCAGGTGATATAAACGAATACGGAAACCGCAGGCAAATACTGGTTCTGCGACCCACCAAAGAAGGCACAAAAACATTCCGCCTTGACCTGACCAATAAAAATATCCTCATCTCCGACGGATTTTTTCTTCTGCCCAATGACATTGTTTATGTTGAACCCATTAAGAGCAAAATGATCAAGATCAATCTTCCTACTATTTCATTGTTGCTCAGTGGTATCTCAACACTGATCCTGATACTGAATTTTACCAATAATCTGTAAATAATTTGTTTCCTGGCTCTGTTTCAATTTACGTTGTACAATGTACAATTTCCGAAGTTTCTTCCGACAACCAATATTGAACATTGGCTATCCTCCCACGCCCCTGCTTAACAAATGCACTACAAGTGTGCAACATTTGAAAGCAAAGTTTCTTTTTCTTTGCCCTATTTTTGAAAAAGCAACAGTGAAAAAAAAACATGTCATCACCACTTTCACCGGTTTTTTTGTATCTTTTATCTAAAAGTGATAATAACGCCAATAAGTAAACAACCTATAACCTATTGACTATGAATAAAACATTACCAAAAAATTTGCGTCAGGAAAGTTCTTCAGGGTTCAGCATCTTTGGTCTGTTCCTGTGCTTTCTTTTTAGTTTGCATATGCTGCAGGCATCGGCCGGTAATGACGTAATCCGGCAGGACGAAACAAAAGAGGTAACAGGTATCGTCACTGATGCCAACACCAAAGAACCCCTGCCCGGGGTATCCATTCAGATTAAGGGCACTCTCACCGGTGCCACAACTGATATCGAAGGCCGGTATTCCATAACAGTATCTCCAAACGACATTCTTGTTTTCAGCTATGTAGGCTATATGAATGAAGAGATTATGGTCGGCAACCAGACCGAAATTATAATGCTAATGGTACCCGACATCATTGGCCTTGAAGAAGTTGTCGTTGTGGGATATGGCGTGCAGAAAAAAAAGCTTGTAACCGGTGCCACCACGCAGGTTAAAAATGAAGACCTTGTCAGGAACAACGTGAACCGTCTTGAATCATCACTGCAAGGCCTCACACCGGGCATGGTGATCGTTAAGAAATCAGGTCAGCCCGGTTCAGACTATAACATTAACATCCGCGGACTGGGTTCTGTCAATGGGAGTACGCCACTGGTCCTCATTGACGGCGTACCCGGTAACCTGAATATCCTCAACCCTTCTGATGTTGAATCTGTTGACATTCTGAAAGATGCTGCCTCTGCTGCCATTTACGGATCAAGGGCGGCTGACGGCGTTATCCTTATAACCACAAAAAAAGGGAAGTCAAACACGCCACAACTTACCTATGATTTCTATTATGGCATCTCAAATGCACCCCGAAAGATAGAGGTGCTGAATGCCCAGGAGTATGCCATGATACAGAATGAAGGCTATTTTAACAATACACCATCAGGAACAAGACCATATTTTACTGAAGCCGAAATTGACAGTATCAATAGCCTTGGACATACTGGTACCGACTGGCAGGAAGAAGCTTACCGCAAAAATGCACCCACCCAAAATCACTATCTTGGATTATCAGGTGGAAATGAACACTCAACATATTCCGTTTCCTTGTCCTACACATCCGAAAAGGGCATTTTTGATTATGACGATAAATCATCCTATGAACGCCTGGGGTTCCGCCTTAACTCTGAACACAAAATCAAAAAATTTCTTAAAATAGGTGAAAACCTTACTTTTGCCCACAGGAATCAAAGTGGCCTGGGTGTTGGTAATATTTATGACAACTTCATGAGAACCATTCTGTCGGCCAGTCCGCTTATTGACGTGTATGATCCAAACCAGAATGATGGTTTCGGAAAATCAAACTTTAACATCGAGCAGGTTAATCCCATTGCAGTAATGCATTATCAGTATAATTCAAAAAACAAATATGATGACTTGATTGGTAATGTATATGCCGAAATAGAAATCCTGAAAGGTCTGAAATTCCGAACTGACTTTGGCGGAAGCCTCTATTTTACACAGACCACCAGCGTGACGGATACCTTTCAAATAACACCTGACAACAAAAATGAGGTGCCTGACCTGCGACAATTTATGGAACGCCGGTTCTCCTATAATTTTGACAATGTGTTGTCGTATGAAAAAACCTTTGGCCGTCATAATGTTCTGGCCATGGTTGGCATGAATGCACAGGATAACTGGTTTTATAATATGGAGATCAATGCGAACGGATTCCTGGCCAATCCAAATCTTGATCCGGTAATGTCAAATATTGCCATCAGCCCTGAAGTTCCTGGAGACACCATAACAACAGAAGGTGATTATGGCAAACTCGACAGTTACTATTCATATTTCGGCCGCTTAAGCTATAATTTTGATGAAAAATACCTGCTCACCGTCTCACTTCGAAGGGATGGCTCATCAAGATTCGGAAAGAATGAGCATTTTGGCTATTTTCCGGCAGTCTCGGCAGGCTGGGTGATATCAAGGGAAAATTTTGCACAGTCAGCCACTTCATGGCTGAATTTTCTCAAAATACGTGCAAGCTGGGGGCAGAACGGAAAAGTTCCTGATCTTTCCGGAAGACATCTTGCAACAGTAGGCACCTACGACCGTTCGTACTCATTTGGCAGTGGCAGGATAGTTGGTATGTCTCCGGATGTCTTTCCCAATCCATATCTGAAATGGGAAGCATCAACGCAAACCGACATCGGATTTGATTCCCGTTTCCTGAACGGTGTCAGCCTGAATTTTGACTGGTACAGGGAGACCAGCAAAGACTGGATTGTGCCCAAGACCGTTGCCAGCATTTCCGGATCTGAAGGTATAAGTACAGTAAAACCGTATATCAACGGTGGTAATGTTACCAATACCGGGATTGAAGTTGAGCTTGGCTATACAAAGAACCTTAGCGGTCTTTTGATGAATGTCAGGGCAAACATGGCTTACAATAAAAATACTGTCACCGAGGTCCCCAATGAAATTATTCATGGATCTGTGAGTGTTCTTTACAATGGTTCCGATGAGTTCTACCGTGTTGAAGAAGGCTTCCCTATCGGTTACTTCTGGGGCTACAGAACCGACGGACTATTCCAGACCCAGGAAGAGGTTAACAACTATGTCAATACCGAAGGGGTCCCATACCAGAAAAATGCGCTGCCGGGTGACGTGAAACGTATTGACGAAAACGGAGACGGCACCATTGACAATGAAGACAAGGTTATGCTGGGAGATCCGAATCCCGATTTTATATATGGATTCACCATTGATGCCACATACAAAGGCTTCGATTTTTCAATGAACATCCAGGGCGTAGCCGGCAACCAGATCGTTCAGGCATACAGGGCAGAAGAACGAACCTATTTTAATTATACCGCTGAAGCCCTCGACCGCTGGCAATGGGTTGATGCCAATGAGAACGGTGTTGTTGATGCCGGTGAAGGCACATCCGACGTCATGCCACGCATTACACTGGGCAGTGACCGAAATCGTAACTGGAAAGCTTTTAGCGACTTGTTCGTAAAGGATGCAGGATACCTGAAAATTAAAAGTATTAACCTGGGTTATGATTTCAAAACCCTGTTTAAAGGACTTCCCCTGCAACAACTCAGAATATATGTTGCAGCCACCAATCTGCTGACCATTACAAAATATGACGGTTTGGATCCTGAGGTTGGATACGGTTCCTATTATGACGGTTCAGGCAGATTAACCGACGCCTATGCTTCAGGTGTTGACATTGGATTTTATCCTGCTGCCCGTACATACCTTATTGGTGCCAATGTTAAATTTTAAAACCGAATCATCATGAAAAAAATACTTGCCTTTATCATCATAGGTGTTGCAGTCATCGGTTGCAGTGAAGATATGCTGAACCGCTACCCTACAACATCGCTTGTCATCGAAAATTTTTATAAAACACCCGAAGATGCAACCCAGGCATTGGTTGCTGTCTATAACATGAACCTTCGTGAAAACTGGTGGAGCTCATTGTTCATGACTGAAGCTGCCGGAGACGATTGTGCCGGTGGAGCCGGCAGTGGCGACGGCGGCGGATACCAGCGCTGGGACAGAGGCCTTGAGTGGCCCGATGCCAATGCCAATGAGAATCCATGGAAAGTCTATTACGGCGCAATCTTTCGTGCCAACGTATACCTCGAATACGAAAGTCAGATCGACTGGACCGGAAATGAGGCCATGCAGATACAATACCAGGCTGAAGTGCGCTTCCTGAGAGCTTACTTTCATTTTTACCTCACACGTCTTTATGGTGAAATTCCATACCTGACCCGTACACTGGCCCCTGATGAGACTCCCGCCAGAACACCGGCTGAAGAATTATATGGTTATATGCTTGATGATCTGAAGTTTTGTGCTGAGAACGGTCTGTCTGCACCCTATGGCCTTATGCATCCCAATAACTGGGGCCATGTTACCAAATGGGCTGCTGAAGCTATGATTGCCAGAATTTACCTTTTCTACAGCGGATATTACAATGATGAAACCATTGGTGATTTTGGTGCAGCCGATGCCAGAGCATACATCGACGATGTCATCAATAACAGCGGCCACGATCTGGTTCCTGAATATGCCAGCCTCTGGCTGGTACCCACAGCCTCCGAGCTGGGTGGCGATACAAGCACCAGCCAGTATGCCGGTGAAGAAAATTCCGAAGTGGTTTGGGCTATACGGTATGAGCCGGTCGGTAATCCATACGAAGGCTGGCATCGTATGATTGGCCCCCGTTATACTGTCCTTATTGACCCTTATGGAAACGGCTGGGGCGCAAATCCGGTCCTTCCTGCTTTATGGAATCTTTACGACAACGCTGACAAACGCAAAACAGCTACAATCCTTTCCTGGGACGACGAAGGTCTTGTATATGATTATGCCGCAGCCAATCAGGCCCAGTATACCGGATATAACAACAAGAAATACTGCCTCTTGTCAAGCGGCGGTAAGTTGGATATCACCAACTTTCAATCTGACGGCTATGAAGACTTTATGATCATCCGTTACGCCGATGTGCTGCTCATGGGCGCCGAATTGCATCTGATAACCGGTGATAATTCCGCACAGGCACTTGGCATGCTCAATAAAGTTCGTGAAAGGGCATTTGGTGATGCTACCCATAATTATACCAGCCTCACACTTGAAAACATCATGCTTGAACGTCGCCTTGAACTGGCATGCGAAGGATTGCGATATTTTGATGTCCTTCGCTCATGCAAGGGCGACTTTTCGAAACTAGTGCCTGTTCTTACTTACGTCGACGAAAATGATGGCGATGACTACTCCCAGTCTATTGACGTTGTCAGTCTGGATGTCGACGGCAATAACTTTATGAAGACCAAAGGATTGTTCCAGCTTCCGCAAAATGAACTCGATCTCATGATGGGAGTCATCGAGCAAAATCCCGGATACGGCGAATGATTGTTTTTTAGTTAGTAGCGATCCTGATTTTTTTCAGACCTGGCAGCTTTTGACCATACTGCCAGGTCTTTTTTTTATTGATTCTTTGGTGTCAGCTTTACCATGAACACATCATGACCTCCTACAACAGCTTTCAATGGCGTATTTGTTGTTCCGGCTTCCTTTTTCAGCCACAGATCGCGAATTGAATATTCATTTTTGCTGAAATCATAACTGCATTTTGATACGGCATCGCTGATCGGATTTTTCAACCAGTCAAAATTTATTTCACACGGTGTGGTCGAACGATTTAAAAAACATACGGCCAGCTCACCGTTGGATAAAGGCTTTGCCCATACTTCCAGGTCATCCAGCTTTCTCGACATTAATCCCTGGATACCCAGCGGATCCTGGTCAACAGCGATAACTTCCTTATTGGTCAGTATCTCTGCTGTTTCTTTATTCATTTTTCTCAGATCATTACCGGCTATCAGCGGAGCAGCGAGCATGCACCACATTGAAAAATGAGCGCGGTCCTCAGAAAATGACATGCCATTCCCCACTTCCATCATGTCAGGATCGTTCCAGTGTTCCGGACCGGCATGTTTTCGTAATTCTTTGTTCATATCAAGGATTTGCAACACACCCCATGAATTCCAGGTGCCATAATTAACCACGCAGTCGAAACAATTATATATGTCGCCCGTGGTCCGCCACAAATGACCGATTTCTTTGCCCCATTCCCATGGCTTGTTGTCTCCCCATTCGCAAAGACTGAAAACTATAGGACGACCTGCAGCTGCCAGGGCACGACTCATTGTCATATAAGCCCCTTCGGCATTCAGGCCTTCTGTGTTGCACCAGTCATATTTCAGGTAATCAACACCCCAGGAAGCATAAGTAAGGGCATCCTGGTATTCATAACCACGGCTGCCGGGCTTGCCACCACATGTTTTCCAGCCCGCATCGGAATAAAGTCCAAGCTTCAGTCCTTTCGCGTGAATATAATCCGCAAGGGCTTTCATGCCCGACGGGAATCTTTCAGCATCGGGATGGATAAATCCCAGACTGTCACGTGTTCCATGCCAGCAATCATCAATGTTCACGTACTGGTAACCTGCATCTTTCATGCCTGAGCTAACCATCGCATCGGCAGTTTCCCTTATGAGCTTTTCATCCACGTTACAGGCAAAATGATTCCAGCTGTTCCATCCCATGGGAGGCGTCGGGGCCAGGCCTTTGTACTTCTGCGCACCGGTCTGAAAAGACAGCAGGATAAAAACGGCAAACAAAACTGAATTGTTGAACAGGTTATTTTTCATGGCTTTTCTTATTAATTTATAATGACGAACAAGGAACACCGAACGCCCAACACTGAAGTTAAGACAAAGTATGTATTGTCTTCGGATTTCGACATGCGGTGTTCCTTTTTCGATATTCATATTATGAAATTGAAGATCATGGGAAGTCCCCTTCTCTGCATCTGCTGGTCTGCTGGTCTGCTGGTCTGCTGGTCTG